>DASZMI010000062.1:0-4326 GCA_035551915.1 Solirubrobacteraceae bacterium
TGAAGATACACTTATACGTGTGAAGGATTTCTTCTCGTTCCCGAACCCGGTCAACGACAAGGCCGCCCGCACCGTCGCCGCCGTCGTGCTGATCGAGGTGCTCGTCACGCTCGCCAGCGGCTGGTACTGGCTGCTGATCCCGCTCGCCTACGGCTTCTGGGCCCGCACCCTCACCGGCCCGCGGCTGAGCCCGCTCGGCTGGGCCGCGATGAACGTGATCGGCCCGCGCCTGGGGGAGAGGGTCTACGTGCCCGGCCCGCCCAAGCGCTTCGCGCAGGCGATGGGCACCGTGATGTCCTCGGGGGCGCTGCTCTTCGGCCTGATCCTCGGCGACCACACCGTCGCCGATGTGCTGCTCGTGCTGTTCATCCCCGCGGCCGGGCTGGAGTCAATCTTCGGCTACTGCCTCGGCTGCCGGGCCTTCGCGCTGCTGATGCGCGCCGGCATCATCCCCGAGCACGTCTGCGCCGAGTGCGCCGACATCTCGGGACGGCTCGGCATCTCCTGAAGGCCTTCAGCCGTGCCGGTGGTCCCGCTGGACCCCGGCACGGAGCGAGCGCTCAGCGCTCTGCGTGGTGAAGCGCCGCGCCGCGCAGGATGTCGTGCTCGGAGACCGTGAACTGCTCGAGCCCGAACAGCGCCATGATCTCGGCGAGGATCACGATCCCGGGCAGGATCGCGATCGCGCGATCCGGGTGCAGCCCGCGCACGCGCTTGCGCTGCGCCAGCGGCATCGCGGCCAGGCGCGCGAAGATCCGATCGCGCTGCGCGGCGCTGAGCCGGTAGCCGTGCACCCTCGCGGAGTCGTAGGGCTCGAGCTCCTGCGCGATCGCCGCCAGCGAGGTCGGCGTGCCGGCCACCCCGAAGGCGCGCCCCGGCGTGGCGCGGCGCTCGGCCGGCACCGCCGCCTCGAACACCGCGCGCACGTCCGCGGCCACGGCCTCGAGCTCCGCGGCCGTGGGCGGATCGGAGTGGATGTGGCGGTCGGCGTGCCGCACCACCCCGGCTTGCGTCGAGACGTGGAAATCGAGCCGCTTGCCGTGCCCCGTGACGAGCTCGGTCGAGCCGCCGCCGATGTCGAAGACGAGCGTCGCTGCGTCATCCGCATCGCCGTCGAGCTGGTCGGTGGCTCCCAGGTAGGTGAGCTGCGCCTCCGCCTCGCCGCTGAGCACCTGCACGTCGAGCCCGAAGCGGTCCGCGACGTCGTCGGCGAACTCGCTGCCGTTGGCCGCATCGCGCACGGCGCTCGTCATCACCGCGACCGCGCGCTCGGCGCCCGCCGCCGCGATCAGCCGCTGGTACTCGTCCAGCACCGCGTACTCCCGCGCGAGCGCGTCGGCCGCGAGCCTGCCGCTGGCGTCCACACCGGCACCGAGCCGCGTCACGCGGCTGAGCCGCGTCAGCTCCGCCGTCACCTGGCCGTCCAGGACCTCGGCGATGTAGAGCCTGGTCGTGTTGGTGCCGACGTCGACGACGGCGATCCGCACTTAGTGACCTCAGTCAAACAGCTGCGTGGGGACCTGGCAGGGCAGCGGCCTGCCCTCGAGCCCCGCGAGGATGTTCTCGACGGCGATCTGGGTCATGCGCTCGCGCGCCGACCAGGTGGCCGAGCCGATGTGCGGCACCACCAGGAGATTCGGTGCCTGCCATAGCGGGTCATCCTGAGGAAGCGGCTCGGGCGAGGTCACGTCGAGCGCGGCGCCGGCGATCTGACCGGTGTTCAGCGCCTGCGCGAGCGCCTCGCGGTCGACGATCGGGCCGCGGGCGGTGTTGATCAGGATCGCCGTCGGCTTCATCCGCGCGAACGCATCGGCGCCGATCAGGCCGCGCGTCCCTGTGGTCAGCGGTAGGTGGATCGAGACGAAGTCCGAGTGGCTCAGCAGGTAGTGGAGGTTGTGCTCGTCGCGCGTCTCGGTCGTCAGCACCTCCATGCCGAAGCCGGCGGCACGCCGCGCGACCGCCTGGCCGATGCGGCCGAGGCCGATGATCCCGATCGTCGCCCCGTAGACGTCGGCGCCGAGGAACGCGCCCGGGTCCCACGTCTGCCACCGGCCGCTGTGCGCGAAGGCCGACGCCTCCGGGATCCGGCGCGCGGCCGCCATCAGCAGCGCGAAGGCCAGATCGGCGGTCGCCTCGGTCAGCGCGTCCGGCGTGTTGCCGACGGCGATCCCGCGTGCGCTGGCCGCGTCGACGTCGATGTTGTCGTAGCCGACCGCGTAGTTGGCGATCACCTGCAGGCTCGGCGCCGCCTCGATCAGCGGCGCGTCGATCCGGTCGGTCAACAGCGTCAGCAGCGCGTCGGCCTGCGCCGCGTGCTCGAGCAGCGTCTCGTAGGCCGGCGGCAGCGTCTCGGGCCAGACCGTCGTGTCGTGAACTTCCCTGAGTCGCGCGAGCGCCGCACCCGGCAGCTCGCGCGTTACGAAGATGCGCGCCATTGCGCGCCAATTCTCCTAGATCTCGACGGCGACGGCAGCGTGGCTCTCGCGGGTCTCCTCGACGACCTCGCGCTTACGCACGCTCGGCATCCCGAACAGCGCCACCAGCACGCCCACCGCGGCGATGCCGCCGCCGCACAGGAACGCCAGCTGGAAGCCGCTTACGAGCGCCTGATTGGCGGTGTGAACCGCCGCCGTGGGGTGGCGCAGCAGCGCGTTGGAGTGCGACGTCGCGATCGTGGCGAGCACCGCCAGCCCGAGCGCCCCGCCGAACAGCCGCGCCGTGTTGGCGACCGCCGACGCCAGCCCGGCCTCCTGCGGCTTGACGCCGGAGGTGGCGCAGATCACGCCGGGAACGAACGCGAACGGCATCGCCGCGGAGGTCAGCAGGCTCGGCAGCAGCAGCTCGCCGAGGTAGTCCGCGTGCGGGCCGATGTCGCTCAGCCACGCCAGGCCGATCGCCAGTGCCGTCATCCCCAGCACCAGCAGGCGCTTGGCGCCGAAGCGGATCGTGATCTTCGAGGCGACGGTCGAGAAGAAGGCCAGCACGACCGTCATCGGCAGGAATACGAGGCCGGTCCTGATCGCCGAGTAGCCGAGCACCTCCTGCAGATACAGCGACAGGAAGAACCACATCGCGAAGGTCGAGGCGCCGACCAGCATCAGCAGCGCGTTGGCGGCGGACAGCTGCCGTGAACGGAACAGCCGCAGTGGCAGCAACGGCGCCTTCGCGATCCGGCCCTCGAGCAGCAGGAAGACGAGCAGCAGTGCGACTCCGGCGCCGATCGACAGCAGCGTCGTGGCGTCGCCCCAGCCGGAGCTGTCGGTGCGCACGATCCCGAAGACGATCGCCGAGAGGCCGAGCGTCGCCGTCAGCGCGCCCCCGAAGTCGAAGTTGCGCGTCGCGTTCTCGTTGCGGCCCTCGAGCAGCATCCGCCGCGAGAAGAAGGCGGCGATCAGCCCGATCGGCAGGTTGATGAAGAGGATCCAGCGCCAGCTGAGCGCCTGCGTGATGATGCCGCCGAGCAGCACGCCGGCGGCACCGCCGGCACCGCCCATCGCGCCCCAGATGCCGACGGCGCGGTGGCGCTCGGCCGGCTCGGTGAAGGTGCTCGTCAGGATCGAGAGCGACGCCGGTGCGACGATCGCGCCGCCCAGGCCCTGGACCAGGCGCGCGACGATCAGCACGGTGCGCGAGTCGGCGAGCCCGCCGGCCAGCGAGGAGAGCGAGAACAGCACGAGGCCGGCCACAAACACCTTGCGGCGCCCGAGCAGGTCGGCGGCGCGGCCGCCGAGCATCAGGAAGCCGGCGAACGTGACCGTGTAGGCGTTGACGACCCACTGCAGCCCGGAGACCGAGAAGTCAAGCGCGTGCTTGATCGACGGCAGCGCGACGTTCACCACCGAGACGTCGAGGATCACCATGAACTGCGCGAGGCAGGCCAGGATCAGGGTGGCGCTGAGATGTGCTTTTGCGGGCTGCTTGATGGCGTGCGTCATGCAATGGCCTCCGGTCGAGGTTTTCCGGGCGCCCTCTCCTCGGTACGACGGACATCGAACAATAACACATCGTTCGACGCCTCTCGTACTATCCTGGTCAACGATGGCGCTCGCAGATAAGACGAATGGGGACACCCGCTCTGTGACATCGGTCGCGGGACTTTCTCCCTTGCTCGTGGAGGTGGGCACAACCGAGCACCGGAACTGGGCGGTCGACCCGCTCGTCCCAGCGAGCGCCGAGGCGCTCGACCTCGCCACGATCCTGCACGCGCTGAGCGACCCGGTGCGTCTGCGGATCGTCTCCCAGCTCTCCGATGGCGGCGAGCGGACCTGTGGAAGCCTCGAGCTCCCGGTCGCCAAATCGACCTGCTCGCATCACTTCCGCGTGCTG
>DASZMI010000063.1:0-2365 GCA_035551915.1 Solirubrobacteraceae bacterium
GGCGCCACCCGCTCGGCGACCGTCTTGACCACCAGCACCGGATCCCACGGACTATCAGCCAAGAACTGCTGCATCGACTGATAGTCGGCCTCCTCGCCCAACCTCGCGACCAGCGGCTCAAGCGATTTCCGCGCCCCGTCCTCGATCAACCCCCGCAAATACAAGCCACCATTGACCCGCTGCACCGGCCGGTTCATCGCCTCCGCCAACACCTCCACCGCGAACGACTCCAGCCGCTCACGCACCACCGACGGCCGATCAACATCCCGCTCGACCTGCGAACCCGCAACAGTCACAACCACCATCATGACCTCCCCGCGTTCGGCAGCAACTACGAAGAGGATTCGCCGCAAATAGCGAGAACACCTACCTGAAACCTAACAAAGCACTACTAACCCGGTACCGCAAGACGCAGATCCAGGAACGCGCGCGGGAAGCCAACCGGCTGCACAAGGCGCTGGAGGGCGGCGACTACTTCCGCAGACGCGCCCGAACGCATCACCAAACGACTCATCGCCCAACTCGAGAGCCTCGGCCACAAAGTCGTCCTCGAGGAGCTACCACAGGCCGCCTGAACCACCACCGCAATCCCAACCCGGGCGGGATTTTCCTGTCAGAGCGCCCGGTCGAACCCGCCCTCCTGCCAGTGCTCAGCCCCCGCGGCATGTTCGAGCGCATCTCTCCTCAACACGCGAAACGGCTCCAACGCCCGCGCCAGGCGCCGAACCTCTGCCTGCGTAATCGCCTCGTCATGCCTCGCCCAGGCATTTCGCAGCCGCGGGCGGTCAGGGCCGGCACTCCCGTTCATAGATGTCATCGACGCCCTCCGTTCCTTGGTGTACACCCCAATTTCACCGCAGGCGAGAACCGGCAGCGAGCGTCACCGTCCGGCATCTGACGGAACGCTAGGGCGCGTCGGTTTGGAGGATGACGGTCGGTCGGGCTATAGGTCATTGGCCGGGCGCCAGCTCGAGCGCGGAGGTCGGATTGTCCGCCGTTCCCAGCCGGGCCGCGGCGGAAATCCCGATTACGACGCATGCCGCTCCGGCGACCAACAGAGCACCATGAACGGTCGCGGCGTCGGCGCCACCGGACAGCGCGAGGCCGGCGAGTCCAGCGCCAACGGCCGCGCCCAGCAGCCCTCCCACCGACAGAAGTGCAGCGGTGCGGCCATGGGCTGCGGCCTGGGTGGAGTTCAGGGCGGCGCGCGAGGTGGGGACGAAGAGCAGACCGAGGCCGACGCTGATCAGCGGCACCAGTGTGATGGCGCTGCGCAGCGATACCCCCGGTATCCCGAGCACCAGCAATCCAACGGCCGCGGCCAGGAAACCAACCACGCCAGGCAGTCGCTCGCTTCGGCGATCGGCGAGCCATCCCGCCAGTGGCGCCGCCGCGCCGACGAGCACCGCGACCACGGTCAGAACACTCGAAGCCCCAAGCGCCGAGTAACGAGCCGCGAGCTGGAGGTATTGCTCGGCGAGATGAAGCAGCCGATCATCACCGCAAAGGTGACGCCGGCAACCAGGGTCGCCGCGAGCACGACGGGGTTCAGCACCGGGTGCCGTCTTCCGGCTGCATCGCTGTGAACGATCGCCGGTAGCACGCGAACGATCCCGCGGCCGCGAGCAGGGTGAACGGGACAAGCCCCCACCAATCGGCGCGCCACCCCAGCGCCATCGTCAACAGTCCGCCGAGCAACGGTCCGAGCAGGTTCGAGACGCCGGCGAGACGAGCCACTGACCCGGAGCCCGCGCGCCACGGATGGCAGCGCGACGGTGATCAGCGTTCCATCCAGCTGCAGGAGCGCGGCGGCCGTGCACGCACGAGTCGAGCCCACGCCCAGCCGGAAGCGGCGGACGCTCTCGGCGCTTCCCGGACTTAGCCCGGCTGCTGTCGGCGGGTGGCACTCTCCTAAGCAGTATCGCGCCGGCCGCGCGGCGCCGACCCGCGCTCGTCAGGGAACTGACGGCTTCGTGTCGAGATCTCTCACCGCGAGCGGTTGAAGCTCCAGGAGCTCCCCAGGCGGCTCTCCCGAGAGCAGCCAAGCATCGTCGAGCAGGCGCACGAGCCCCCGCTCGGCGAGCTCGGACAGCGCGCTCGAGACCGTCGGCCGGCGCGCCGTGACGAGGTCGGCGAGAACGGAATGCGTGAGACGTAGCGGCAGGCTGATCCCGTCGCTGCGCACGAGCCCCCAACGATCGGCGAGATGCCAGAACAGCATTTGCAGGCGGATATCGACGCGCGGCTGGTGGACGATCGCCATATTGACTGCAAGGTTGCGCGAGCGCTCCAGCGCCCGTCCCACCAGGGCCCCGATCAGTTCCGGGTGGCGCGCGAACCGCTGTGCGGCGACCCCGTCCAGGAC
>DASZMI010000064.1:0-17362 GCA_035551915.1 Solirubrobacteraceae bacterium
AGCTCGGTAAGCGGCGTGATCCGCGGCAGTATTGCGGTGAAGGTGATGCCCAGACCGGCGCGGTTTGCCTCGTCCTGGGCGTACCCCGTGATGAAGCGCTGTGTCGCCTTGGCGCCAGCGTACCCGCCGCTGAGCGGTGATCCGGCCACGGCGGCGCCGCTGCTGATCACGACCACTCTGCTGCTGGGGCGAAGCGGTTTGAGCAGCGCCTCGCGCAGCCAGTGAAACGCGACCTGGACGTCGGTGTGCCAGTTGACCGAGAACGTATCCCACGTCTGATCCTGCAGCGGACGCATGACCGGGCGTGCGCCGGCGACCAGAATGGCGGCTTGCGGCTGATAGCGGCCGAGGAGGCCGCCTGCGACGGTCGCGTCGGTGGCATCCGCGACCTCGATCCGGATATTCGCGCTCGTATTGGCCAGCTCGGCAAGTTCCGGGCCGGTACGGGCGACCGCGACCACCGGAGCACCAGCCTCGGCGAACGCGCGAGCGATCCCACGTCCCAATCCCCGGCTGGCGCCAACGACGACAGTGGTCCTGCCCGACAAGTCAGTCATGATCGTCCGCTCCGTTGGCCGTCTCAGCGGCGATGGACCGCCTGATGCGATCCTCCTCTCCGGCGCGGTATTCGGCGATCCGGCTTCGATCGGCTTCGGCGAGTGCGCGTCGAAGAGCAGTGGCGCCAAGATCCTGGCAGTAAGCTGGCGTTCCTGGCTGCTGCCGCCAGGAGTCGTTCAGCCCGCCACCGTCGACAGGATCGAAGCCGAGATCGTCGACGAGGCGAAAGACAGCGGCCCTGGCGTCCGGTGGGTCGCCGGCGACTGAGAGCGCTGTCCGCCCCATGGCTTGCGGAGGCGTGCCTTTCTCTAAAACGCTGTTGGCGAAGATGTTGTTGAACGCCTTGATCACCGGACGTCCGAGCTGTTGCGCGACCCACTCGCTATCGAGCATGCCGCGGTCGATCGCATCGATGCGGCCATCGCGAAGCTCGGGGTGGTAGTTGCAGGTATCGATGACGACGACGCTGCCCGGCACGTTCGTAAACAGCCCCCGTGGAAGATCGGTGACGGCCTTCGTTGGGATCGAGACGATCACGATGTCTGCGGCTGTGGCGGCCTCGAAGACGGAAACGGGGATCGCGCCGATCTCGGCCGCCAACGCGGTCAGGCTCCCGGGCCCTCTCGAGTTCGCAATCGAGACCTCGTGGCCAAGCTTGGCGAGCTGGCGCGCAAGCGTCCCGCCGAGCCCTCCAGCACCGATGACTCCGACGGCGATCGTCGTCATCTCAGACACGTCTCTCGGGGGGTCATAGTTCTGTCCTCCTGCTTCGCGGTTGATGGGGTCAGCTCGCAGCGCTGAGGGCGGGCTCCGCGTCGCGGATCGTCGCCTTGGTCATGGCGTCAGAGAGCTCCCCGCGGCGGACGAGCATGAAGATCGCCGGGAGGGCGAGCAGCGCGATCGCTCCGAGTACCCAGAGCGCTCGCTGGAAACCGCCGGTGAGTGCCACAGGTCCGCCGCTGCCGGCGTGGACCAGCGCCTGGGTGTGGCTGGCCGCGACGCTCGAGGCGATCGCGATCCCGATCGCGCCGCCGAGCTGCTGGGAGGTGTTCAAAAGCCCGGACGCGAGCCCGGCCTGGTGCTCCGCGACGCCGGCGAGCGCGCCGATCGAGATCGGGATGAACGCGAACGCGGTGCCCGCGCCGGCGACGATGAACGGTCCGGCGAGGTTCTGCAGGAAGTGACCGTGGACGGGCACCTGGGTTGCCCAGATCACGCCGGCGCCGATCAGCGTCATCCCGACGGCCATCACGAGCTTCGCTCCGCCGCGGGTGACCAGCCACTGTGAAAGGCCAGCCAGCGTGATAGAGGTCAGCGAAGCGGCCAGCCACGCGACCCCGCTCTGCAGCGCGCTGTAGTGCAGTACCTGTTGCATGTACAAGGTGCCGACGAAGACAAACGCGAAGAAGCTGCCGCCCAGCAGCAGACCGGCCGCGTTCGCGCCGGCGAGCGTACGCAGCCGGAAGATCGGCAGCGGCAACAGCGGCGACGCCACGCGGTTCTCGATCACCAGGAACGCGGCGAGGAGAACGGCCGATGCCGCCAGCAGGGCGATCGTCCTCGTGGCGCCCCACCCGTACTGCGGTGCCTGGGAGATCGCGTCGACCAGCAGCACCAGTCCGCCAGTGCTAGCGATCGCTCCGGCCGCGTCGAACCGCCGGCGCCCCGTCGCGAGCCGGCTGTCGGGGACGACCCGCGGCGCGAGCAGCAGCGCGGTCGCCCCGATCGGGACGTTCAGGTAGAAGATGTACTGCCACCCGGCATAACGGGTGAGAAGCCCTCCGGCGATCAGCCCGACGGTCGCGCCGGCGGCTCCGAGCCCGCCCCAGATCCCGAGCGCCTTGTTGCGCTCGGCGCCCTCTTCGAACATGTTCATCACGATCGACAGGGCGGCGGGCAGCATGATCGCCGCGCCCACTCCCTGCACGGCGCGGCTTCCGATCAGGAACCCTTCACCGGTGGCGAGCCCGCACGCCAGCGACGCGGCCGTGAACACGGCCAGGCCGAGCATCAGGATCCGGCGGCGGCCGAGCAGGTCCGCGGCACGACCACCCAGAAGCAGAAAGCCGCCAAAAGTGAGCGCGTACGCGGTCACAACCCATTGCAGGCTGGTCTGCGAGAAGTGCAGATCGCGGCCGATCGTCGGCAGCGAGACGTTGACGATCGTCAGGTCGATCACGGTCGTGAAGTACGCCACTGCCAGCAGCGCAAAGGCGCGCCAGCGGTTGATGGGAACTGCGGACCTCATCAGGGCCTCCGTTGGTAGTTCGATAGCTCTCGAACCGTCTAACGGAGACGAGCACCGAAACTAATCGGTGCCGGCTAACGGTTGCGTGCGCCGATGCCGAAGTGCGGGAGCAGCTCCGGCCTGATGAAGGCGTCGATCCCGACGATCTGATCGCCCGCGCAATCGAGCACGGTGATGCCATGCGGGATCAGCTCGCCGTGCTCACCACGGATCTGGATGATCACCGCGGGACGGCCATTGGCGCTGGTCGGCGTCAGGCGAATACGCGTGAGGTCGCCGTCGACGACCCGGTAGGCGAAGAACGCCGCGATCGCCGAGCCACCGACCAGCGAGGGCTGCGGCGGCATGCGCAGCACCGCGTCCTCGTGCAGCAGCGCGATCAGGCCGTCGATGTCGTCGTGCTCGAACACGCCGACGTAGCGGTTCAGCAGTTCGCGCTCATCCTCACTCGGCTCGTCGTAGGCCGAGCGCGGGAGGTGCGCGTCGATCGTCGCGCGGGCGCGCTGCAGCGCGCTGTTCACCGAGGCGACGGTCGAGTCGAGCAGCTCTGCTACCTCCGGTGCGGTCCAGCCGAGCACGTCGCGGAAGATCAGCACCGCACGCTGGCGGCCGGGCAGCTCCTGGATCGCGCGCATCAGCGCGAGCTCCATCCCCTCCCTGATCGCGTAGCGCGCAACCGGGTCGTAAGTAGGGGCCGCCGACAGATCGGGCGCCACGTCGGGGAACGGGTCCAACGGTTCGGGACGCCGCGGCCGGCGCTCGAGCTCATCGAGGCAGGCGTTGGTCGCGATCCGGTAGAGCCAGGTCTGCAGCTGGGCGCGCGGCTCGAAGCGCTCGAGTGCGCGCCAGGCACGCAGCAGCGTCTCCTGGACCTGGTCCTCGGCGTCCTGCGCCGAGCCCAGCATCCGGTAACAGTGCACCTGCAGCGCGTGCCGGTAGGGCTCGATCAGCTCCCTGAACGCGCGCTCGTCACCGGCTTGCGCGGCGGCCAGCAGCAAGCGCTGGTCCTGGCTTTGGATCGAGCTCTGCATGGGAATTCACCATGTCAAACGGAACTCGTCACCCAAACTCATCGGTGGCGTTGCGCCCTGCACGCCGCAGGCCAGCGCCGCCACCCGCGCCGCAAACGACGCCGACTCCACCACTGCACCCGACGGGGGAGAGGTTTTGTCGCCTAGGGCGACAAAACCCCTCCCCCGTGCCAGCCAGTGCGCCAGAAACCCGGCGCTGAAGGCGTCGCCGGCGCCGATCGTGTCGACCACATCGACCGCTACCGATGGAATCGGCACAGCATCCGAGGCCGTCAGCACGGTCGCGCCCTCCCCGCCGGCGGTCAGCAACACGGCCTGAACGCCCAGGTCGAGGTAGCGGCGGGCGGCGGACACCACCGGCTCGCCCGGCGCCAGCCACTCGAGGTCGTCGACGCTCAGCTTCAAGATGTCGGTCTGCGCCAGCACCGCTTGCAGGCGCGCCAGATACACCGCGCGGTCCTCGATCAACCCCGCGCGGATGTTGGGGTCGACCATCACCAGCGCGCCGCGCTCGCGCGCCAGCTCGACGGCGCGCACCCCCGCCGAAGCGGCCGGCTCGAGCACCAGCCCGATCGACCCGAGATACAACGCGTCGAGCTCGGCCGGCATCAGCCCAGGGATCTGCTCGGGCCAGACGTCGGACATCGAGGTCTCGGGATAGAAGCTGTAGCGCGCGGCGCCCGCCGGGTCGAGCTGCGCCAGCGCGAGCGTGGTGGGGCGCGCGGTCGCCACGAGCTGATCGAGTGCGACTCCGCAGGCGACCAGCTGATCGCGGAGACGCTGACCAAGCGGGTCAGCGGCGATCGCACCAAGGAAACCGACGCTGGCGCCCAGGCGACCGAGCCAGCGGGCGGTGTTGAACGGGCCGCCGCCGGGGTGGACGCCGAGGTCCGCGGTGGCGGTGGGGATCAGGTCGATGAGCGCCTCACCGGCGACGACGATCATGGTTCTCGAAAGGGCGAGCGGGGGCGGACTGAGGCCAAAATCGCCCGCCCCCGCCAGCAACGTAGAGGGAGTTCTACGCTTCTTACCTCAGCAGCTGCTCTTGTAGATGTAGCGGCTGTCGGCCTGCAGGTTCGACTTGGTCAGCACGGCCAGGTTCGTCAGGATCGACTTGGTCGGCCTGCCCTTGATCGCGTTCACCGCCTGCTGGACGCCGTCGACGCCCTCCTGATAGGGCTGCTGGGCGACGAGCGCCTGGACGATGCCCTTCTTGAGATCAGTGACCTGCTCCGGATCGGCGTCGTAGCCGACGATCTTCACCTTGCCGGCGGCGCCGGTCTGCTTGAGACCGGTGTCGACACCCTCGGCGACCAGCACGTTGGTCGCGAAGACGCCGGACAGATCCGGGTTGGCGGAGTACAGCGCGTTGATCTTCTGCGCTGCCGGGGCCGGGCTGTCACCCGTGAACTGGGTGGGCAGGACCTTGATGTTCTTGTACTTCTTGATCTCCTTGATGAAGCCGGCGATACGGGCCTCGGTCGTGGAGACACCGGCCTGCTCGTTCATCACGACGACCGAGCCCTTGTCGTGAATCAGCTTGGCCAGCGCGTCTGCCGCCAGCGCGCCGCCCCTGGTGTTGTTGGACGAGATCGACGCCGAGGCGATCGAGTTGTTGGCGACATGCGTGTCGACCTGGATCACCTTGATGCCGGCGGACTTCATCTGCTGCATCGGGGCGATCAGGGCGTGCAGATCCGTCGGCGCGATCATCACGGCGGCCGGCTTGGAGGCCGTCACCGAGTGCACGATCGGGATCTGCTCCGACGCCGAGAAGTCCGTCGGACCCTGGACCGAGATGTTGTAACCGAGCTTCTTGGCCTCCGCCTTGGCGCCACAACCCATCGTGACGTAGAAGTTGTCGGCCTTGGTGCCCTGGATCAGAACCAGGTTCTTGTTGCTCGAGGCGGCGTTCGCCGAAGCGGTCGCCAGTCCGAGCGTGAGTGCGGTCAGCGTCGCGATTGCGGTGCCCGACCGTATGCGTTCCATAATCAACTTCTCTCCTCCTCTTCCTCCGGTCCCGGCCTAGATCCGGTCCGGTGTGCTTGCCGAGGCACCGGTTTTGGCCGGTGCCCGCTGTGGTGAGCCAACGGCCAGCTCCTGTGTCATCCGCGCGACCTCGCGCGGCGACGCAGCTGGTCGAAGTAGACGGCAACAACGAGGATGATTCCGATCATCACCTGTTGCCAGAAGGACTGAACCCCGACGATCACCAGGCCGCTGGCCAGGACCACGGGGATGAAGACGCCGACGACCGTGCCGGCCATCGCACCGATGCCGCCGAACAGGCTGGTGCCGCCGATCACCACGGCCGCGATCGCGGTCAGATTGTCGGTCTCGTGACCGGAGATCGTGGTGGTCGTGAAGTAGGCGAGGCTGAGGATTCCGCCAAGGCCCGAGAGCAGGCCCGCGAGCGCGTAGACCTTGATCAGGTGGAGCTTGACGTTGATGCCAGAGCGCCGCGCGGCCTCCGCGTTGGAGCCGATCGCGTACGTGTAGCGCCCGAACCTGGTCGTGTGCAGCACGAGCCCGAGCACGATCGTGACGAGCCCGGCGACGAACACCAGCACCGGGATCGGTCCGACCTTGCCGGCCCCGATCGAGCTGGCGAAGTCGTTGGGCACGCCGCTCAGATCGACACCGCCGGTGAGCACGTCGGAGAGCCCGAGCGCGGCGCCGAAGCTGCCGAGCGTGACGATCAGCGGTGGCAGATCGAGGATCGCGATCAGCACGCCGTTGAGCACGCCCCAGCCGAAACCGACCGCGAGGCCGGCGAGGATCCCGAGCAGGATGATGCCCCAGCCGGCGTTGGCCGCGGCGTTGGAGCCGCCCGCGAGCGCGACCATCACCTTGAGCGCGATCACCCCCGAGAAGACGAGTACCGAGCCGACCGACAGGTCGATCCCGGCGGTGATGATCACATAGGTCATCCCGACCGACAGCGTCAGCGCGACCGAGGCGTCGATGAAGATCGACTTGATGTTGTAGGAGCCGAGGAAGGCGCTCGGCTTCATGATCGAGAAGATCACGATGATCCCGACCAGCGCCAGGAAGATCGGCATCGTTCCGGAGGTCGATGTGGCGGCTCGCCGCAGCTTCGCCGCCAGCGACTCGCTCGGCGTCGCGACCTGGGTACCCGGGGCGGTCGGGTCCGGGACCGCTCCCCCTGGCTGGCGCTCGTCCAACCGGGGCGCCCTACCCGTCGGGGAGCTCATTCCGCGTCCTCCTGGGTGAGCGCCCCGGTCATCGCGCCGACCAGGTTCTCGAGCGTCGCCTCGTCGCGGCGGAAGACGGCGACGCGCTTGCCGAGCCGCAGCACCTCGATGCGGTCGGCCACCTTCAGCACGTCGGGCATGTTGTGGCTGATCAGCACGACCGCGACGCCGCCGTCGCGCACGCGCCTGATCACGTCGAGCACGTTGGCGGTCTGGACGACGCCGAGCGCGGCCGTGGGCTCATCCATGATGATCACGCGACTGGCCCACGACGCGGCCCGGGCGACGGCGACGCCCTGCCGCTGGCCGCCGGAGAGGTAGGCGACCGCCGCATCCGCGTCCTTGACGGCGACACCGAGGTCGACGAACGCCTTCTCGGCGCCCGCCTTCATCGCCCGCTTGTCGAGCACTCCGAGCTTGCCGAGGAAGCCCTGCCTGAGCAGCTCCCGGCCCATGTAGACGTTGGCGGCGCCGTCGAGGTCGGGCGCCAGCGCCAGGTCCTGGAAGACGGTCTCGATTCCGAGCTGCTGGGCGGCGGCCGGCGAGCCGATGTCGACGGGCCTTCCGTCGAACAGCAGCTCGCCGCTGTCGGGCCGGATCACGCCGGAGATGACCTTTGTCAGCGTGCTCTTGCCCGCGCCGTTGTCGCCGATCAGCGCCACGACCTCGCCCGGGTGGACGCTGAAGTTCGCGCCCTCGAGCGCCTGCACGTGCCCGTAGGTCTTGGTGATGTTGCGCGCCTCGAGGATCGGGGCGCCGCTGCGCGCCTCGATCGTCGTCACGGCTCCTGACTCGTTCACCATGCGGCGTTCACCATGCGGCCGCTCCCGGTTCTGTTGACGACGGCGGCAGGCAGCGGATCGCCTTGCCCGTGCCCGAAACCGTTGTCCTACCCGCCGCGTACGGGATCAATGCCGCCCGACCCTTGGTGAGCGTTAGGGGTTCGTGAGCGTCGCTTGCGAGGCTGAGTTCGCCGCCGGTGCCGATCATGATCGAGAACTGCGGCTCGAGCGTCAGCGGCTCCGGCTCGTGGAGCGTCAGCAGCTGCGCGCGGAAATAGGCGTCGGCCTCGGGCGGCAGCAGCCGCCGCTGGGTTGACGCGCCGGCGGGGCCCGGGTCGGCGGGGATGTGTACCGGCACGCCGGCCTCGATATCCGCGGCCGGCAGGATCGTCTGCCAGCCGAGCTGGAGGCTGGCCTCGTCGGGCTCGACGCCCGCGTAGCGCCACTCGAGCACCACCGACATGTCACTCGGCTCCTGCAGCTCGATCAGGGTGATTCCCTCCCCGATCGTGTGCAGCGTTCCGGCGGGAACGAAGAGTGAGTCGCCGGCCTTGACCGGGACCTTGTTGAGCGCCGCCAGCATCTCCTCGGAGTCCTGCTCGCTGACCCAGCGCTGCAGCGTCTCGAGGTCGACCGGCTCGCGCAGTCCCAGGTGCATGTGCGCGTCCGGCTCGGCCTCGAGGATCAGCCACGCCTCGGTCTTGCCGAACTGGGAGCGCAGGTGCTCACGGGCGAACTCGCGACCGGGATGGAAGTGGTCGGCGAGGCGCTCGCCGGCGTCGAGCAACTTGACCAGCAGGCCGGGGTTGGAACCGAGCGCGGCGACGTGCTCGGCGCCGAAGAACGCGATCGGGTCAGCGACGATCACGTCCCTGAGCAGCCGCCCGTCGTCGAGTGACGCCAGACCCTCCGTATCGCTGCCGAATGAGGTGGTGGTCGAGCCGACCCAGTCCTCGGGGGCGCCGGGGCCGCTGCCGGGCTCGACGTCGCGGAAGCGGTCGATGCCGTCGCCGCCCTTGTAGAAACGGAACACGGGATTGGGTGGCAGCAGCATCGGACCGGCGCCGGGCGCGTCGGCCCGGGAACTGGCCCCCGATCCGGCGGCGGGCACGACCTGGCCATTCTCGTGACCGCGCACAGCCTCGCTCTGCTCACCGCGCACGGAGGCTTTGCTCTCCTCGCTCATCCTCGCCACAAGTTAATGACAACGTTGTCAATCTGTCAAGCGACAACGTTGTCATCCTGTTAGGACGCCCGCCACGGAAGATGCACTGGTAATCCGCAGAAGTGCTTGTCAGACTTCCCGCTGGGACCGAAGCTGGAAACGCAGATGGACCAGGCGCTCCGGATGAGCCCCGCTCAGCTCGAGCCCAACGATTTGCGGTCAGCACAACGGAGGTGTGCCAGGTGCCGATGATCACTCAGCCAGTTGCAGATGAACGCTCGCTGTTGACGTTCACCCAGCTCGACGGCGACGCGGAGGTGGCCGAGCTGCTGAGCGCGATCCAGCAGCTCTCGCTCGTGCGCAGCCTGCCCGAGATCCAGGAGATCGTGCGCAAGGCGGCGCGCCGCCTGACCGGCGCCGACGGCGCGACCTTTGTGCTGCGCGAGGACGGCAAGTGCTTCTACGCCGATGAGGATGCGATCTCGCCGCTGTGGAAGGGACAGCGCTTCGCGATGGATGCGTGCATCAGTGGTTGGACGATGCTGAACCGCAAGCCGGCCCTGATCAAGGACATCTACGCGGATGAGCGCGTGCCGCACGATGCCTACCGCCCGACCTTTGTCCGCAGCCTGGCGATGGTCCCGATCCGCCAGCTCGATCCGTTGGGCGCGATCGGCAACTACTGGGCCGAGCAGCACGAGGCGACCGCCCGCGAGGTGCAGCTGCTGCAGGCGCTGGCCGACTCGACCGCGGTCGCACTGGAGAACGTGCGGGTCTATACCGAGCTCGAGAAGGCGCATGCCGAGACCCTCCACCGGCTCGCGCTGGCCGGCGAGTTCCGCGACGACGCGACCTACCGGCACACCGCCCGCGTCGCGCACGTGGCGGCGCTGATCGCCGCCAAGCTCGGGGCCGACGAGGCCTTCGTCTCGCTGATCCGCCGGGCGGCGCCGCTACACGACATCGGCAAGCTCGCCGTCTCGGACGCCATCCTGCTCAAGCAGGACTTCCTCACCTCGCCGGAGATCCTGCACATGCGCGCGCACCCCGAGTGCGGCGCCGAGATCCTCACGGGCAGCGCCTCCGAGGTTATGAAGATGGCGGAGGAGATCGCGCTCACCCACCACGAGTGGTGGGACGGGACCGGCTACCCGGCGCGTCTGGCCCAGGATCAGATCCCGCTGAGCGGCCGGATCGTCGCGCTCGCCGATGTCTTCGACGCGCTCACCCATGCGCGGCCCTACAAGCAGCCCTGGTCGCTGGACGAGGCGGTCCAGGAGATCGACCACCTCTCGGGCAAGCAGTTCGACCCAGCAGTGGTGTCGGCGTTCTTCGAGCTCGACGAGGCCGAGCTCACACCCGACCCGAATGAGATCAACGACCTGGCGCCCGGAATCCACCGGCCGCCGGAGCCGGAAACGGTCGTCAACTCGACCTAACGGCTCAGCTGAGAGCGGAAGCGCAGCGCCGGCCGCGCATTCCACCGGCGTTGCGCGTACGTTAGACCTCGCATGCCGACGGACCCGTTCCCCACGCCTGACCTGCCGGCGGCCGCGCGCACCCAGCGCGGCCGGCGTGCGCAGACGACCATGAACGACCTTGCGGTCGCGGCCGGCGTCAGCCTGAAGACGGTCTCACGCGTGATCAACGGCGAGCCCGGGGTCACGCCGCAGACGCTGCAGAAGGTCGAGGCCGCGATCGAGGCGCTCGGCTATCAGCGCAACGACCTGGCGGCCAGCCTGCGCAGCGGCGTCGGCTCGAACACGATCGGGCTGGTGATCGAGGACGTCGCCAACCCCTTCTACGCGCGGGTCGCGCAGGCCGTGGAGGACATCGCGCGCGAGCACGCCAGCCTGCTGATCACGACCTCCGCGCGTGAGGACCCGGCACGCGAGCGCGAACTCGTCAGCGCGCTGCTGCGCCGTCGCGTCGACGCGCTGCTGATCGTGCCCGCCGGGCCCGATCACCGCTACATAACCCGTACGGGCTTCCTCGGCCACACCGTCTTCCTCGACCGCCCGCCGGCCCGCACCGACGCCGACACCGTTCTGATCGACAACGCCGCCGGCGCGCAGCTGGCGGTCGCACATCTGCTGCGCCAGGGCCATCAGCGCGTGGCGATCGTCGGTGACACGCGCGCCCTCTACACCGCCGGCGAGCGTATGCAGGGTTACACGCGCGCGCTCGAGCGCGGCGGCCTCAGCCTCGCACCGGAGCTCGTCTCGATGGGCCACAGCACCTGGGAGTCCGCCCACGCGGCGGTGCTGCATCTGCTCGAGCTCCCCCGCTCCCAGCGCCCGACCGCGATCTTTGCCGCCAACAACCGCTGCACGGTCGGGGCGATGCATGCCCTGCAGGGCGATGACCGCGCCGTAGGCCTGGTGGGCTTCGACGAGTTCGAGCTCGCCGACCTGCTCGGGGTGACGGTCGTGCGCACCGACCCCTACCGGATCGGCCAGGTCGCGGCCCAGCTCGCCTTCAGCCGGATCGACGGCGATGAGCGCCCGCCGCAGCGCGTGATGCTGCCGGTGGACCTGATTGTGCGCGGGAGCGGCGAGGTCAGCGCCTGAGCGGCGCTAGGCCTCGAGCGTTCGCGCGGCGCTGCCGCTCTGTACGCGCAGGGCCACCGCGATCGCCACGATCGCGATGCACAGCGCGGTGACGGCGAAGTCCCATGCGGCGCTCGTGTCCGTGCCGGTGGCGATCCCGTGGGCGACGGCCAGCGGCCAGCTCAGGTACGCGCCCCAATGGATGAAGCGCCAGACGCGGAAGCCGAGACGGTTGCGCAACAGGCTGGTGAGCACCAGCGCGATCATCAGGTCGAAGGCCAGCGCCCCGAGGCCGGTCCAGAACGGCGAGTAGGAGGAGCCCCAGGGCAGCACCGCAGCGCTGAGCGGCACGCTCACGACGCTGTCGGCGACCAGCGCGATCACGTGAATCGCGATCACCGCCAGCGCCAGCAACGAGAGGTCACGGTGCACGGTGCGGATCGCGAAGCGCGGCCACAGGTCGCTGGAGACGCGCAGTGGGCCGAGCAAGCCGAGCACGACGACCGCACTCAGCAGGACCAGCGCGACCATCCCGGTCGCGCGCGAGAAGTACCAGGCCCAGGTCGCGCCGGTCGACGCCACCGCCGCGAAGATCACAGATCGTCGCCCTCGGCGGGCCAGCCGGCGGCGTAGCTGACGGTGCCGTCGTGTGCCACGAGGCGCGCCGGAAGGCTGTTGTGCTCGAGCCATTCGGGCGCCTGCTCGCCGAGCACGATCGCCGCGGTGCTGGCGGTATTGGCGTCGGCGCAGCACCCAGCCGTGACGCTGACGGTGCGCCAGGGACCGTCGACCGGGCGCCCGGTGCCCGGGTTGACCAGGTGGTGGACGGCATCGGGACCGTCGGCAGAGCGCCTCACGGTCACAGATGAGGTCGTGAGCCCGCCGGCCTGAATCGCGACGGTCTGGCCCGGAGCGTCGCCGTTGCGGTGATCGTCGGTCACGCGGATCTGCCAGCCGCCCGCGGGAGCCTCCCCGGCGACTGCGATGTCACCGCACAGTCCGACGAGCACACCGCAGCCGGCCGCGGTGCGAGCCGCCGAAGCCGCCACGTCCGCAGCCAGTGCCTTGGCCATCGCTCCGAGGTCAAGCTGAGCGCCGGCCGGGAGCCTGATGCTCGAGTTCGGCTCGTCGAGCTTGACGACCGCGTAGCCCGGCACCGGCTCGATCCGAACCGGCTGGTCGCTCAGCGGCGGGTTGATGTGAAGTGCCACCAGCGCCTGCCCGACCGTGGGGTCAACGGCGCCGTCGGTCAGGCGCGCCGCGCGGATCGCCTCGCGCACCGCGTCGAACAGCAGCCTGCTGACAACGACGTCCTCACCCGGTGATTGGTTCAGCAGGGCGAGCTCGGAGTCCTCACGGAAGCTCGAGCAGGCAAGGTCAAAGGCGGCCACCGTGCGCTTGACGTGCGCGAGCGCGGCTGAAAGCCCGGACTGATCGGTCACCGCGACGACCGCGTGGCCGCCCCAGATCGCGAACTCGGCACGGCCGAGCGCCTCAGCTGGCGCGGCCAGACCCATCAGGAGCCTCCTGAGACAGCGGAGCCGCCGCCGGATGCGGCACTCGGCGGCGAGCCACCACCGAGCCGGCCCTGTGTCGAACCGCCACCGTAGGTGTTGGCATACCCGGTCGAGCCGTTGTCGTAGCCGAAGCTGTTGGTGGCTGACGTCGAGCCGGAGGTCGTTGTGGTGTGGGCACTCGCGTCCAGGTAGCCGGCCAGGATGCAGCTGAGCGCAACGACGCCCCCGATCACCAGCGATCGCGTCGCGACGATCCGGTCCAGCACCGCCTGCCGGCGCTGGAGCGCCTGCTGGCGCATCTGCTCGCGCCGCGGATCTGTCTGCTGCGGGGCCGGTGGCATTTGAGGAGAGCCTGAAGCCTGTGGCTGAGAAAATGGTAAGACTGGCGAGCGCTCGGCGTCGTACGGTGCTGAGTTCAGCTGCGGGCGGCGCCGGCCCAGGCCTTGCGCAGCATGTGCAGCTCCGTGGCGAGCTCCACGCCGGCGACCTGCGTCTCGGTGACCAGCTTCCATTGGCGCAGCTGATCGATCTGCTGATCGGGATCGAGCTTGAGGATGTCTCGCCGCAGGAAGCTGACGACCGCCTCACACAGCTCGGCGACCTGCGCCTGGACGCTGTCGACGGTGCCGAGCAACTGCGTGATCGTGGCGCGCTGCTGGTCGGTGAATTCCTCACCCCGCTCGATCGCCAGCCTCATCCCATAGGCCAGTGACGCCTGCTGGCGCCAGATCTCCGCGGCGAGCTCGGTCGTCTCGCCGAGTCGACCGGTGTGCAAGCTGACGTCGTTGCTCGGATTGGGGTCTGTCATCCCCAAAGTGTCGCCCAAGCAGCGGCAGCGCTGTGTAAGAAACGGACGATTTCCGTCACCGGTCGCCGCGCCGAGCGCCTCGCGGGCACTGTGGCCAGAGTCTGCTCAGAAGAGCTGGTTCTCGCCGCCGAACACGTCGGAGACGGAACCGTCGGTGAAGATCTGGCGGATCGAGCTGGTCAGCAGGTCGGCGCAGGAGAGGACCTTGACGAAGTCAGGCGCGCCCGGCGGCAGCGGCACCGTGTCGGTCACCACGACCTGCTCGAACCCGCTTGCGATCAGGTTGTCGTAGGCGGAACCGGAAAAGAGGCCGTGGGTGGCGGCCGCGTATACGCGGCTGGCGCCCGCGTCCTTGACGGCATCGGCCGCCGCCTTGAGCGTGCCGGCCGTACCGATCAGGTCATCGACGATCACGGCTGTCTTGCCGCGCACGTCGCCGATCACGTAATTGATCTCGGCCACCTGCTGGGCGGGGCGTTCCTTGTTGAGGATCGCGAGGTCGGCGCCGATCTTCGAGGCAAAGCGCTTGTTCAGCTTGACGCGACCGGCATCGGGGGCGACCACCACCAGGTCATCGAGTCCGAGGTCGCTGAAGTACTGCGTGAGGATGAACATCGCGGTCATGTGGTCACAGGGCTTCTGGAAGAAGCCCTGGATCTGACCGGCATGCAGGTCCATCGTCAGCAGCCGGTCGATGCCGGCTGCCTCGAGCATGTGCGCGACCAGGCGGGCGCTGATCGGCTCGCGGGGAGCCGACTTCTTGTCCTGGCGCGAGTACCCGTACCAGGGTGAGACGGCGATCACACGGTGGGCTGAGCCACCGACGGCGGCATCGACCATGACGAGCAGCTCCATCAGCGCGTCGTTGGTGGTCAGGCCCTCCTCGGCGTTGCCGCACGTCGGCTGAACGATGAAGACGTCGGCGCCACGCACCGATTCCTCATAGCGGCAGTAGACCTCGCCGTTGGCAAACGTCCTGGTCGTGACCTGCCCGAGCCCGACCCCGAGGCGGTCGGCGATCCGGGCACCGAGCGCCCGGTTGGCGCGGCCCGAGAACAGCATCATCCGCTTGCTGGGATCGGCCCGCAGTTCGTTGGTTCCGAAGGGCATCTCGGCCACGCTCATCGCTTCGACGATGGTACGCGGAGCAGTGGATGAAATGTTTCAGGACGCATGCTCAGGGCTGCTCCTCGGGCTCGCTACTTGGGGTTTCCGGCTTTGGCTCGCCCGCAAGCTCGGCGGCCTGCCGCTCACGGACGCGCTCCGCGTAGTTCTCGATATTGCGCTGGCGCTCGCGCGCGATGCCGAGCGCGCCCCCGGGAACGCTCTTGGTGATCACCGAGCCGGCGCCGATCGTGCTGTCGTCGCCGAGCTCGACCGGGGCCACCAGCGAGGTGTGCACACTGGTGTGGACATTGGAGCCGATCGTCGTGCGGTGCTTGTTGTAGCCGTCGTAGTTGGCGGTGATCGTGCTCGCACCGATGTTGGTGTTCTCGCCGATGGTGGTGTCGCCGATGTAGCTGAGGTGCGGGACCTTGCTGCCCGCGCCGACGTCGGTGTTCTTGATCTCGACAAACGCGCCGGCCTTCGAGCCCTCCTGCAGCCGCGCGCCCGGACGCAGGTAGGAGAACGGGCCGACGTTGACGTTGTCACCGATCTCGGCACCGACGGCGTAGCTCTGGATCACGTTCGAGTCGGCGCCGACGCTGACGTCGATCAGCGTGGTGTGGGGCCCGATCGCCGAGCCCTCCCCCACGCTGGTGCTGCCCTGTAGCGAGCAGCCCGGGCGGATCAGCGTGTCGGGGGCGAGCTTCACGCCGAAGTCGATCGCGGTGTGGTCTGGGTCGATGATCGTGGCGCCGCCGCGCATCAGTTCGTCGTTGATCCGGCGCTGCGCGATCGCTCGCACCGCGGCGAGCTGCACCCGGTCGTTGACGCCGAGCGTCTCGTCGACATGCTCGAGTTCGAGCGCCGTGACGAGGTGGCCCTGGCGCCGCAGCAGCGGCAGCACTTCGGGCAGGTAGTACTCGCCCTGGGCATTGTCGTTGCCGACCCGCGCCAGTGCCGGCACCAGCGCCGCACCGGCAAATGCGTATACGCCGGCGTTGATCTCCCTGATCGCGAGTTCTTCGGGCGTCGCGTCCTGCGGCTCCTTGGTCTCGACGATCTTCTCGACGGTGCCGTCCGCGCCGCGCACGACTCGCCCGTAATTAGTGGGGTCCTCGAAGGTCGCGGTGAGGATCGTCGCCGCGGCACCCGTGTCCTGCTGCGCCCTTGCGAGCGCGGCGACCGTCTTGGGTGAAACCAGCGGCACGTCGCCGTTGAGCACGATCACACAGGCGTCGGGATCGATGTGCGCCTGCGCGGCGCGCAACGCGTCAGCGGTGCCGAGCGCCTGCTCCTGCACGACGCTGACGATGTCCGGTGCGAGCGCACCGCGCAGCGGCTCGCCGGGAGCATCGACAACCACGATCCTACCGGCGCCAGCCTCCCTCGCGGCGGCCACGACCCAGCCGATCATCGGTCGCCCGCAGACCGCGTGCAGCAGCTTCGGAGTCTTCGAGCGCATCCGAGTGCCCTGGCCCGCGGCGAGGATGACGACGACGGGACCGCTCACGCCCGGGATGCTAGACGAGCCGCGGGCGCCGGCTACGGCTCGTCGCGTGGGTCAGTGCTTGAGCGGAAGCTTGAAGCTGAAACGCCCGACGACCAAGGTTCCCTTGCGGGGCCTGATTCCGTGTCTGCCGAGCAGAAGGCCGGCGCCGAAGCGATCCTGTCCATGTGGACCGGTGTTCTGAACGAAGGTCATGATTCCCTGGTAGGTGCCCTTCAGATTCGTGCCGAGGAAGGTGCTCAGGGTGATCCGTTGCCCGATACGGATGTTCTGGTCGGTTCCCAGACCATCTGAGCCGTGATTTCCCGGGTCCTTGAGTGCACCCTGATACCAGCTGTTGTCGCTCGACACGGCCCGGCGTGCGATGAATGAAATCGTGACGAGGACGGCCTTCTGACCGGGACCAGCGCCATACAGCCATCGGTCACCCTTCGGAACTCGACGGTCGCACGGGACAGCTCCGGTGAAGGTGCGCTGAGAAGCTTTCACGCAGAACCGCGTAGCACGCGCGACCGTGAGCCTGATCGGCGAGGCGACATCCGCCGAGGTGAGCTTGGTGAGCTTCGCAACGACCCAGCCAACCGGTCCACATTCGGGCATCACGTTGTTGAGCCAGGTCCGCTCACCCAGGTGGTGCTGAGCCAAGAACCTCGCCCACACCCGCCGAGCGAGCTTGCCCGAGAGCCTGCGAGTCTCCTGTCCGAGTTTCCGCCAGGTGGCGGCAACGCTCCTTGAAGTCTGATCACTGCAGCGCTTGCCGCCCGAGTAACTGACCGTCGTGATCGCCGAAGGGGCCCGTAGATAGGGATCGGCACCCATCGTGTTATTCGGGCCACACCCCCCGCTCGGTGACGTGGTCAGTGACCGCGTGAAGT
>DASZMI010000065.1:0-14298 GCA_035551915.1 Solirubrobacteraceae bacterium
GAACGTCAACCCGAACCTTCTCACCGGCGAGATCGAGATCGACGTCGACCAGATCGAGATCCTGAGTGATGCCGAGACACCGCCCTTCCAGGTCGACGACGACGGTCCCGTCGACGAGAACCTGCGCCTGCGCCACCGCACCTTGGATCTGCGCCGCACCCCGATGCGCGAGGCTCTGGAGCTCCGCCATCGCGTGATCCAGACGATGCGCAGCGTGCTCGACGAGCGCGACTTCCTGGAGATCGAGACTCCGTTCCTGACGCGCTCGACCCCCGAGGGCGCCCGCGACTTCCTCGTGCCGGCCCGCACCGACGCCGGCTCCTTCTACGCGCTCCCGCAGTCCCCGCAGCTGTTCAAGCAGCTGCTCATGGTCGGCGGCCTCGAGCGCTACTACCAGATCGTCCGCTGCTTCCGCGACGAGGACTCGCGCGCCGACCGCCTGCCCGAGTTCACCCAGCTGGACATCGAGATGGCCTTCGTCGACGAGGACGACGTGATCGGCCTGATGGAGGCCGTCTTCGGCGCCGTCTTCGCGTCTGAGGACTTCCCGTCCCCGGCCGCCCCCTGGGAGCGCGTCACCTGGACCGAGGCGATGACCCGCTGGGGCTCAGACCGCCCCGACCGCCGCTTCGGACTCGAGCTGGTCGATCTCTCAGACGCCGTCCGTAGCTCTGAGTTCCAGGTTTTCTCCGGCGCCCTCGCCGCTGCTTCGGGCGCCGTCCTGGGCGTGAACGGAGGCCCGCTTGAGCTGCCCCGCTCCGACCTCGATGGCCTGACCGAGTTCGCCAAGCAGTATGGGGCGAAAGGCCTTGTGTGGGCGTTCGTCCAGGCGGACGGCACGCTCCGTTCCCCGATCGCGAAGTTCCTCTCCGAGACTGAGATTGACGCGATCAAAGCGGCACTGTCGGCAAAGGCCGGCGACGCGCTGTTTGTTGTTGCGGACGCTCTGCCGGTCGCGCGCGCGGTCCTGGGCGCGCTGCGCCTCGAGCTCGCACGCCGCTTCACGCTGGTGGCTGCCGGCGCGCCACACGACCTGCACTGGGTCACTGAGTTCCCGATGTTCGGCTCAGACGGCGAAGGCGGCTGGACCGCCGAGCACCATCCCTTCACGGCGCCGATCGGCGATCTGCGGGACCCCGCCTCGCTGCTGTCGCGCTCTTACGACCTGGTCCTGGACGGCAACGAGATTGGCGGCGGCTCGATCCGCATCCATTCCAGCGATGTCCAGAAGCGCGTGTTCGAGATCATCGGGCTCGACGACGAGGAGGCTCAGAGGCGCTTCGGCTTCCTGCTCGACGCCTTCCGCTACGGCACACCGCCGCACGGCGGGATCGCGATGGGCATCGATCGCCTGGTCGCGATCCTGGCCGGACGGGACAACATCCGCGAGGTGATCGCCTTCCCCAAGGCGACATCCGGGGCCGATCCTTTGACGGGCGCGCCGGCGCCGGTCGATGACCTCCAGCTGCGCGAGCTGGGCCTCAAGCTGCGCTGAACGTGTGACAAAAGCGTGCCGTTTCGCGCGCGAGCGGCTGCGCTGGTGCATCTTGCATCGGATGGAGCCCGGCAACGAACGTTTGACGTGCACCGCGCAGGATGAACGGTCTACGTCGCAAGTTCGGGTTGGGGGGCTCGCGGCGAAGCAATTCGGCCATGTCACCTGGGCACAGCTGCGTCGACTTGGCATCGCCGAGGGCACCATCCGCCGCTGGGCGCAGAACGGATATCTCGTCGCTGTGCTCCCGCGGGTCTACTCGGTGGGACAACCCCGAGACGACGAAGCATCCAGACTCGCTTCGTTGTTGCTTTTCGCAGGCCCGGGCGCAGCACTCAGCCACGGAACAGCCGCGCACCATCGCGGATGGCTGCGCTATCCCGTCAAAGCCATTCACCTCTCCACGCCGCGCCGCATCCGGATGCGCATCCGCGGGGTCGTCTTCCACCATCGCCGTCGTTCATTCGACCGCGAGCTCATCAACGGGATTCCCTGCACCACGACCGTCCAGACCCTCCTTGACGTCGCCGCCAGCGAATCCGATCGACTCATCTACCGCTGCCTCGCCCAGCTCGACTACGAGCGCAAGCTCAACCGCAGGGCGATCCTCGATGCTTGTGGCCGCGGGCGCCCGGGCAGCGCAGCACTTGCCAGAGCCCTTGACGTCTACATGCCCCAGCTCGCCCACACCAAGAGCGAGCTCGAGGACGAGTTCCTCTACCTCTGCCGGCGGGCGGACCTGCCGCTTCCCAAGGTGAACATCGAAGTCCACGGCGTCGAACCGGATTGCTACTGGCCCGAGCTGAACTTGGTGGTCGAGCTGGATGGGGGAGGCAACCATGGAACAGGCCCGCAGCGCACCCGCGATCAACGCAAGGCACTCAAACTCCGCGCCCGCGGCATCGATTTGGTCCGCTACACCGAGGAGCAGGTCTTCTTGGATGCCGGGCAGGTCACCGCGGACCTTCGCGCCGAGATCGGGAGGCGCCGGGAAAGAACGCTCGCCGCCTGATTTATCCTGGTTGGGCGTATGGACTCGCTTGCCTTTGAGCACCACCTGACCTCACCCCAGGGAGAGGGCCACACGCCCGCCGACGCCTTCACGGTGACCTTCGGTGGCGGCGAGTGCTGCGACCAGGTCAGCTTCAGCATCCAGAGCGACGGCACCCACGTCACCGACGCCGGCTTCACCGCCAGCGGCTGCGGCGCCTCCCACGCCGCCGGGTCGGCGGCCGTTGAGCTCGTCCGTGGCCGCTCTCTGCTTGACGCCGCGAGAATCGGCCCGGACGCGATCGCCGCGGAGCTTGGAGGACTCAGCGCCGCCAAGCGCCACGCGGCCGACGTCGCAACCAACGCACTCGCGCGTGCGTTGGGGGCGGCGGTCCGGTCGTGTGGCGCATCCCCGTCCGAGCCCACCAGGACGCTCGTCGCCATGTCCGGCGGCGTCGACTCGAGCGTGGCCGCGCTCCTATGCCAGCGTGACGGCGAGGTCGTCGCCGTCACGCTCGAGCTCTGGACCGACACCGAGAACGACGCCGAGAAGAGCTGCTGCTCGACCAGCGCCGTCTCCCAGGCGCGGGCGCTCGCGCACCGGCTCGGACTTCCGCACTTCACCCTCGACCTGCGCGCCGAGTTCCGCCGCGGCGTGGTCCAGCCGTTTATGGCCTCCTACGCGACCGGCGACACACCCAATCCCTGCATCGGCTGCAACGGGCACGTGCGGCTCGACGCGATGCTCGAGTTCGCGGATCGCCTCGGCGCGGCGAGCCTGGCGACCGGCCACTACGCGCGCGTCGAGGACGGCCTGCTGAAGCTCGCGGTCGACCCGGCCAAGGACCAGACCTACATGCTCGCCGCGCTCGCACCCGAATCCCTGGCCCGGATGCGCTTCCCGCTCGGCGAGTACGAGAAGCCACAGGTCCGCGAGCTCGCCGCGCAGGCGGGTCTGCCCGTGGCCAGCAAGGTCGACTCCCAGGACCTCTGCTTTCTCGCCGGTACCAGCCGAGCCCGGTTCCTGGAGCGCCACAGCCCGAATACCCCGCAGCCAGGAGCGGTCGTCGACACCGACGGCAAGGTGCTCGGCCAGCACGGCGGGCACGAGCTCTTCACCGTCGGCCAGCGCCGCGGGCTCGGGGTCTACTCGAGCGAGCCGCTGTTCGTGCTCGACAAGGACGCGGCCGGCAACCGCGTGGTGGTCGGCCCATACGAGCGCCTGCTCACCAACCGCGTGCGCGTGCGCGCGGCCCGGCTGCACCGCGATGGGGCACGGGTCGATCGCGTGAAGCTCCGCTACCGCTCACAGTCTCTGCCCGCACGGGTCCGCGACTCGCCGCCGGCCGGTAGCCACCGTGAGCTCACCCTCGAGCTCGACGAACCCGTTGCCGGCGCCGCTCCGGGTCAGCTCGCCTGCCTGATGGACGGCGAGCTGATCGTCGGCTGGGGCACGATCACAAGGTGATGGTCGCGCCAGGCGCGGCCGCGGCCAGCCGCTGCCCAGCCGAGCTGGAGCGGCTGAGTGAATTGAGTTCCAGACGCATACACTCCACCCGGCCATGAGCATGACCTCCGACGAGATCCGCGACACCTACAGGCAATTCTTCGAGGAGCACGGCCACCTGGCGCAGCGCGGTGCCTCGCTGATCCCTCCCGCCAACGACACCTCGGCGATGTTCATCGTCGCCGGCATGCACCCTCTCAAGTCTTACTTCGCCGGCACCGAGCAACCGCCCAGCCGGCGGCTGACGACCTGCCAGCCCGCCTTCCGCACGGTCGACATTGAGAACGTCGGGATGACGGCTCGGCACCTGACGATGTTCGAGATGCTCGGCAACTTCAGCTTCGGGGACTACTTCAAGCGCGAGGCGATCAGCTTTGCCTGGGAGCTGTCGCGCAACGGCTTCGGGCTCAACGAGGACGACATCTGGGTGACGGTCTTCGGTGGTGATGAGGAGCTCGGGATCGGACCGGACCAGGAGGCGATCGATCTCTGGCTCGAGGTCGGCATGCCACGCGAGCGCATCGTCGAATGCCCACGCGAGGAGAACTTCTGGGAGTCCGGCCCGACCGGCCCCTGCGGCCCTGACTCCGAGCTCTATCTGGACCTCGGCGTCGAACGCGGCAAGCTCGACGATCTCCCCGGCGGCGAGAACGAGCGCTTCCTCGAGTTCTGGAACCTCGTATTCATGCAGTACGACCAGAACCCGCCACGGCCGCTGACGCCGCTCCCGAATCAGAACATCGACACCGGCCTGGGGCTGAACCGCATGGCGGCGATCAAGCAGGGCAAGGAGACCGTGTTCGAGACCGACCAGTTCGCGCCCCTGATCGCGCTCGGCGAGGAGCTCTCCGCGCACCGCTACGGCGAGAGCTTCGAGGTCGACCGCGCGCTCCGCATCCTGGCCGACCACAGCCGCGCGGCCACCTTTCTGATCGCCGACGGCGTCGTGCCCTCCAACGAGGACCGTGGCTACGTGCTGCGCCGGATCATGCGGCGCGCGATCCTGCAGGGCAGCAAGACGCTGGGCATGGATCCCGGCTTCCTGCAGCACTACCAGGGCGTCGTGACCGAGCTCATGGGCCGTGAGTATGGGCAGCTCGCGCGCAACGCCGAGTCGGTCAGCCGCTGGCTCAACTCGGAGGAGGAGGGCTTCGGCCGCACGCTCGAAGAGGGTTCGAAGCTGCTCGACGATCTGATCGCGCGCGCCAAGGAACGCGGTGACGAGGGCATCTCCGCCGAGGATGCTTTCCGCCTGCATGACACGCACGGCTTCCCGATCGACCTGACACTCGAGCTCGTCACCGAGCATGGGCTGGGCGTGAACGAACAGGGCTTCGAGCAGCTGATGGAGCAGCAGCGCCAGCAGTCGCGCGCCAGCGGGGCGCGATCCTCCGACACCGCCGGTCTGCGCGAACAGGCCGCGGCGCTCGCCGGAAGTGTCAGCTTCAAGACCGACTTCAAGGGCTACGAGGCGATCTCGGTCGAGACCACTGTGGGCGCGATTCAGGATGAGGACGGCCGCACCCTGGTGAAGCTGCTCGAGTCACCGTTCTACGCGACCGGCGGCGGCCAGGTGGCCGACTCGGGCTTCATCGAGTGCGAAGACGGCGACTGCCTCGCCCGCGTCGAGGACGTGGTCAGAGTCGGCGATGACCAGATCCTCGCGGTCGTGCCCGAACGCGGGACGCTCAAGCACGGCGAGCGCGTGCACGCCCGCGTCGACCGCAACGCGCGCCACGCGACGGCCTGCAACCACACCGCCACGCACCTGCTGCACGCGGCGCTGCGTCAGCGCCTCGGCAGCCACGTGCACCAGGCCGGCTCCTACGTCGGCCCGGACAAGCTGCGCTTCGACTTCACGCACAACTCAGGCCTGAGTCCCGACGAGCTCCGCGACATCGAGAACCAGGTCAACGACTGGATCCTCGGCGCCTACGCCGTGCGGGCGATCACCACCACGCTCGATGAGGCGCGCTCACTCGGCGCAATGGCGCTGTTCGGCGAGAAGTACGGCGACATCGTCCGCATGGTCGAGGTCGGCGGTGCTGGGGGCGGGGGGTGGGATTCAATCGTCTCCCGGGAGCTCTGCGGAGGCACGCACGTGCACTCGACCGCCGAGATCGGGTTGCTGGCGGTCTTCAGCGAGACCTCGAGTGCCGCCAACGTGCGCCGCATCGAGGCGGTCACGGGGCCGGTGGCGATCAAGATCGTGCGCCAGCACGGCCACGCGCTCGGTGAGGCCGCGAAAGCCCTGCGGGTGACGCCCGACGGTGTGCCGGCCGCGGTCCAGGAGCTCCGTGACCGTGTCAAGCAACTCGAGAAGCAGCTCAAGGCCGGCGGCGGCGCCGGTGGTGGCGTCGACGAGGCCGCTCTGCTTGCGGCCGCCACTGCGCTGAATGGCGGTCACCTCATCGCGACCACGGTGGACGGCGTCGCCGGCCAGGAGCTCCTGGACCTGGCGGACCGCCTCAAGGCAAAGCTGGGTGACGCTGCGATCGTGCTCGGCGCCGTGTCCGGCGACAAGGTCGACATCGTCGCCTCGGTCGCGCCCACCCTCGTCGAGCGTGGTGTCAGGGCGGGTGAGATCGTGCGGGCAGCGGCGGCCGAGGTCGGTGGTGGCGGTGGTGGCAAGGACACTGCCGCGCGCGCCGGTGGACGTGACATCGAGAAGCTGCCGAACGCGATCACCGTCGCGCGGCAGGCGGTCGAGGCCGCACTCGGTTAGCGACCGAGGGTTTGGACCCTGTGCGCGTGCTCGCGCTTGACTATGGGAGCGCTCGTTGCGGCGTGGCCGTCAGCGATCCGACCGGGGTGCTGGCAACGCCGCTTGAACCCGTGCATCAGCCGGCGGGCCGCAAGGGGATCGGTAAGCTTCTCGCGCTGGTGCGTGAGGTTGGGGCAGAACGTGTGGTCGTGGGGCTCCCGCTGAGCCTCTCCGGCGGCGATTCCGCGCAGACGCAGGAGGCGCGGGACTTCGCCTCCGTGCTGGAGAAGCGCCTCGACGGTGTGCCGGTCGAGCTCTACGACGAGCGCTTCACCACCAAGCTGGCTCAGCGTGACGGCGGCGCCGGCTCGTCAGGACCCCGCGCGAGCGAGGACTCGCGGGCGGCCGCACATCTGCTCTCGAGCTGGCTGGAGCGTCATGCCGGCGCCTAGGTCGCGCAGGTCTTCGCGCTCGCCGAGCCCTCCGAGGGTGATGCTCTCGTCTGCCTCCTCACGCCGCCGGCGACCGCCGCGCTCGGGCCGCGTCTTCATCCTGCGTCGCATCGTCGCGCTGCTGGTGCTGGCGGCCGCCTTCGTGCTCGTCTGGTTCCTGGTCTCGCTGTTCCAGCCGTTCACCGGCCCGGGACACGGGCGTGTGAAGCTGACGATCCCCCGCGGCGCGAGCGTCGACGACATCGCCTCAACCCTCGCCCAGGACCACGTCATCTCGTCGAGCTTCTTCTTCAAACTGGCCGCCACGATCGACGGCGACCGCGGCAAGCTGCGGGCCGGGCAATACAAGATGAAGCTCGGCATGAACTACACCTCGGCGCTCGACCAGCTGGTCGCCGGGCCGAACATCAGGTACTCCAACGTGCTGATCATCCCGGGTCACACGCGCCGGCAGATCCAGGTCGTCCTCAGGAAATCGGGGATCAAGGGCAACTACCTCGTCGCGACCCGCCATTCCTCGCTGCTGGATCCGACCGTCTACGGCGCGCCGAGGAGCACTCCGACGCTCGAGGGCTTCCTCTGGCCCGACACCTACAACCTGCGCCAGCCCGTGAAGATGAGCGCATTGATCGACGATCAGCTGACCCGCTTCAAGCAGGAGTTCGCCAAGGTCAAGCTCGGCTATGCCAAGTCCAAGAACCTCACCGCCTACGACGTGCTGAAGATCGCGTCGCTGATCAGCGAGGAAGCGATGCTCAAGAAGGATCTGCCGCGGGCCGCGGCCGTGATCTACAACCGCCTGCGGATGAACATGGATCTCGGGCTCGATTCGACGGTCGCCTATGCCACCGGCAATTACGGAACCCTCACGGAGCAAGACCTGCGCTCGAAGTCGCGCTGGAACACGACCAATCATCCCGGACTGCCACCGACGCCGATCGACAATCCCGACCTGGCCGCGATCAACGCCGCCGCCCACCCCGCTCACATCAATGCCGTCTACTTCATCAACAAGGTCTGCGGCAACGGCGCCCTGCGCTTCACCGCCAGCTACCACCAGTTCCTGCAGTGGTCGGCCGACTGGAGCGCCGCGGTTGCCAAGGCTGCCCGCGATCACAGGGACGCTGAGTTCTGCAAGGGCAGCAGGCCGTGAACCGGCTGGGCGTGCTCGGCTGGCCGGTGGCCCACAGCCGCTCCCCGGCGCTCCAGAACGCCGCGCTCCGCGCGGCAGGGCTCGATGACTGGCACTACCAGCTGCTGCCGGTGCCGCCGGAGCTGCTGCAGGAGACGGTTCGGGGCCTGCCCGCGGCCGGCTTCCGTGGCGCCAACGTCACGATCCCGCACAAGCAGGCCGCGCTCGCGCTCGCGGACGAAGTCAGCGCCCGTGCCGGCACCATCGGCGCCGCGAATACGCTTCTGTTTCGGGACGGCGGGCGGGTCTGGGCCGACAACACCGATGCTCCGGCGCTGACGCAGGCGATCGCCGAGCGCGTGCGGATCAGCGGGTCCACGGTCGTGGTTCTCGGCGCGGGGGGCAGCGCACGCGCCGCCGTCTGGGCGCTTCGCGACGCCGGTGCGGCAGACGTCGCCATCTGGAACCGCACCCCGGCGCGGGCACGCGAGCTCGCGTCGGCGCTTGGCGGCCGCGCGGTCTCCGACCCTCTCTCCACGGCGGACATCCTCATCAACTGCACCTCCGTTGGACTCCACGACGAGGACCAGCTCGAAGCGCTTCCGCTCAGCACGCGATCGCTCGACAGCTATCGAGTCGTGGTCGACTTCGTCTACCGCGAAGGCGGCACGCCGCTGACCCGCATGGCCCAGGCGAGCGGGGTGCCGGCGATCGATGGCCTCGAGCTGCTCGTCGGCCAGGGAGCGCTCGCCTTCGAGCTCTTCACCGGCAAGGCCGCGCCCGTCCAAGCGATGCGCGACGCGGTGGGGTTGTCCGCCCCAACGATCTGATCGAGGCCTCTGATTGCGTCGAGACCCCCTATCCTCGGCCAGGTGAGTTCAGCTGCCACCAAGAAGGACGAATACGACCGCAGCGAGTGCACCGCCTGCCGCGGAACCGGCAAGGTGATGTCGGGCAAGGGCGGAACCCCACATGAGGTGACCTGCCCCTGGTGCGGCGGCGACGGGCGCTTCCACCCCGGACGCGATGCACAGACCGGGGAGCAGATCCAGACCGCGGCCGCGGACTAGCGGGACCCTAGGGCACTGGCGCTGGAGCGGCAGGGACCGTGGCCAAGCAGATCAGCTTGAAGCGCAAGGGCGGCATCGGCCGCAACGAGCCGCTGCGGATCGCCGGGACGGTGCTGATGATCGCGCTGTGGATCGTCGAGGTGAAGCTGCACCGCCCGACCGTGCAGCACGTGCTCGGCTTTGTGCTGATCGCGGTGCTCGTTCGCGTCACGATCAGCGACCTCGAGGAGCGCCGCATCAGGAACAGCGTGACCCTGCCGGCGTCGATCGCGGCGCTGCTGATCGGACTGTTCCTGCATCCCTCCGGCCTTCCCGGCCAGGTGATCGCCGGATTCGCCACCGGCGCCTTCCTGACCTTCTTCGCGCTCGTCTCGCGTGGCGGGCTGGGCATGGGGGACGCCAAGCTCGGAGTGGTGCTCGGGCTCTTCCTCGGCAAGTACGTGGTGGTCGCGATGATCGTCGGCCTCGTCGCGAGCGCGGTATTCAGCATCGGCGTGCTGCTGGCCAGAGGCTTCAGCGCGGGCCGCAAGACGGCGATCCCGCTGGGCCCGTTCCTCGCCCTCGGCGGGGTCGTCGCGCTGCTGCTCGGACCGCACCTGCTCGGGCGCGGAAAGCTCTTCTGACCGGCGGCCCGGCGTGCGGCCGGCAACCGCACCGGCGTCGGGACGGTGGCGTGCGCCTGAGACCCGTAACCTGACGAACCTATGTCTTTGAAGCTGATCACGGCCGGCGAGTCGCACGGCCCCGGACTCACCTGCATCCTCGAGGGGCTGCCCGCCGGCCTTCAGCTCGAGCGTGACGCGCTCGATCGCGACCTCGCCCGCCGCCAGCTGGGACACGGGCGCGGGGGACGTATGAAGATCGAGACCGATCGCGCCGATGTGACCGCCGGCGTCAGGCACGGCCGCACGCTGGGCGGCCCGATCGCGATCCAGGTCCACAACCGCGACTACGCCAACTGGGAAGAGCGCATGAACCCATGGCCGGTCGACGCGGAGACGCCCGAGGTCCATCTCCCGCGCCCCGGCCACGCGGACCTGGTCGGCACCCAGAAGTACGGGCTGACGGACGTGCGCGACATCCTCGAGCGCGCCAGCGCCCGTGAGACCGCGGCGCGCGTCGCCGGGGGCGCGCTCGCCAAGGAGTTCCTGCGGGCGGTCGGCGTCGAGGTCTTCTCGCACGTCCTGCAGATCACCTCCGTCAGCGCCCCGCGCCGCGATGACCTGACGCCACAGGACTTCGCCCGCGTCGACGAGTCGCCCGTCCGCTGCCTGGATGCCGACGCGACACGAGCGATGGTCAACGAGATCAACACCCTGCGCAAGCAGAACGAGTCGCTGGGCGGCGTCTTCGAGGTTCGAGCCTTCGGCGTCGTCCCCGGGCTCGGGTCGCATATCTCCTGGGAGGAGCGGCTCGACGGTCGCCTGGCGATGGCGATCCTCTCGATCCAGGCGATGAAGGCGGTCTCGATCGGCGACGGCCACGAGGTCGCCGGGCTGCCCGGCTCGCAGGCGCACGACGAGATTTTCTTCAGCGAGCAGCGCGGCTACTACCGTGAGACCAACCGCGCGGGGGGCATCGAGGGTGGCATCACCACCGGTGACCCGGTCGTCGTGCGGGGTTCGATGAAACCGTTGCCGACGCTGACAAAGCCGCTGCGGTCGGTCGACATCGACACCCACGAGCCGGCACAGGCGCTGCGGGAGCGCACGGACTCCTGCACCGTGCCCGCCGCTGGCGTGGTTGGCGAGGCGATGGTGGCCTTCGTGCTCGCGGACGCATACCGGCAGAAGTTCGGCGGTGACCACATCGACGACGTCAAGGCGGCCGTCGCCGCCTATGAGGAGCGGATCGGCTGGAGGCGATGAGTGCCGCCGGCGGCAAAGAGCCCCCGGGCGGCAACGAGCCCCCGGTCACGGCGGCGGGCGCCCAACCCAAGGTCGCGCTGATCGGGTTCATGGGCGCCGGCAAGTCGACGGCGGCCCGCGCGCTCGGTGCCGGCAGTGCCGACGTCGACGAGGTGATCGAGTCGCGCGAGGGACGCACCGTCCAGGAGATCTTCGAGCAGGACGGCGAGGCGGCGTTCCGCGAGCTCGAGGAGCGGGTCACGCTCGAACTGCTCGCCGACCCGGAGTTGCAGGCACTCGCGCTCGGCGGTGGCGCGATCGGATCGCCGCGCATCCGCGAAGCCCTCGCCGCGACCAGGGTCGTGTGGCTGGACGTCGAGGTCGACCAGGCGTGGGAGCGGATCCGCCACACCGCCGCGACGCGCCCGCTCGCACGCGATCCGCAGCGCTTCGAGCAGCTGCACGAGCAGCGCCGGCCGCGCTACGAGGAACTCGCCGATGTGATCGTTCCGGGCAGCCGCTCGACGGCGATCAAGGAGATCCTGGCCGCCGCCGCGGGACTGCCGCCCGGAGGGCGTGTGATCTGGGCGACGACGCCGTCCGGGGACTACCCGGTCTATGTAGGGCACGGGATCGCCACCCAGCAACGCTTCTGGCCACAGACGGTCGGCGGCCGCCGCGTCGTGATCAGCGACTACAACGCCGGACGCCACTACGGTGAACTGTTCGAGCCCGCGCTCGCCGGCATCCGCATCATGCCCGGCGAGCAATCGAAGACCGTCGCGCACGCGGAGATCATCTGGACCGAGATGGTGCGCGCGGGCGTGACTCGCACCGATGTCGCCGTCGCGGTCGGCGGCGGCGTCATCGGTGACATCGCCGGCTTCTGCGCCGCCACCTACCAGCGCGGCATGCGTGTGGTGCAGGTCCCGACGACGCTGGTCGCTCAGGTCGACTCGGCATATGGCGGCAAGACGGGCGTCGACCTGGCCGAAGCCAAGAACTACGTCGGCGCGTTTCACCAGCCCTCGGCCGTGATCGCCGACACGCGCACACTCACCACGCTGCCGCCCGAGGAGATCGCCGCCGGCTATGCCGAGGTCGTCAAGACCGGGCTGATCACCGGCGGTGCCCTGTGGGAGCGGATCCGCTCCGGCGCGGCGCCCGACGACCCAGACGTGATCGCGCGCTGTGCGCTGGCAAAGCTACGGATCGTCGCCGAGGACGAGCTCGACACCGGCGTCCGGCAGCTGCTGAATCTCGGCCACACGGTCGGCCACGCGATCGAGACCGCCACCGGCTACGCCCGCTACCGCCACGGTGAGGCGGTCGGCCTCGGGTTGCTGGCCGAGCTGCAGCTCTCGGGCGCCGACGCGCTCCGGGACGAGGTGCTCGAGCTGCTCGAGCGGGTGGGCCTGCCGGTCACGCTCGACCGCCAGGCCGACCTCGAGCAGGTTATCTTCGCCACCGCCCGCGACAAGAAGCGGGTGGGCGAGGGGCCCGTGCCGTTTGTTCTGTGCCCCGCCGCCGGCCGGCCGCAGTACGGTCAGATCGTGCCTCCCGCCGAACTGCGGGCCGCGATCAGGGACCTGTACGAATGAGCTCAATAGTGAACAACCGCATCGAGGTGATGCACGGCGTCAACCTCGACCAGTTGGGGCGCCGCGATCCGGACCACTACGGCAAGCAGGACCTGGCGGCGCTCGAGCGCCAGATAGAGACCTGGGCACTTGACCTGGGTCTCAGCGTGCGCTTCTTCCAGAGCAACCACGAGGGCGTCTTCGTCGAGCACCTGCACGCGTTGCCCGACCTCGCCGACGCCGTGATCCTCAACCCGGGCGCCTGGACCCACTACTCGTGGGCGATCCGCGACGCGCTCGAGCTGACCCGCCTGCCCGCGCTCGAGGTGCACCTCTCCGCCGTCAACGAGCGCGAGGAGTGGCGGCGCCACTCGGTGATCGGCGACCTCTGCGCAGCCACGGTCTCGGGGAAGGGCGCGGAGGGCTACCGCGAAGCACTCGAACTACTGAAGAAGGAGCTTGCTGGATGAGCACACGCGCAGGGCGGCTGATCGCCGCACTCGACGCGGCCGGCGTCGACTTGATGCTGGTCTCGAACCTCCTCAACGTGCGCTACCTGACCGGCTTCACCGGCAGCAACGGCGCCGTCGTCGCGGGGCCGGACACGCGCGTCTTCCTGACCGACTTCCGCTACACCGAGCAGGCCGAGCACCAGGTCTATCCGGGGTTCGAGCAGGTCACCGTCACCAACGACCTGCTCGCGAACGCGCTCGAGTATCTGCCCGAGGGCCGGGTCCGCATCGGCTACGAGTCCCAGACAGTGACCGTCGCCGAATACGAGCGCATGCGCGAGCTGTACCCCGAGCGCGTCGAGCTGGTCGCCACCAAGAACCTGGTCGAGGGCACGCGCAGGATCAAGGACGAACGGGAGATCGAGCTGATCGCCGCCGCCCAGAAGCTCGCCGATGAGGCCTTCGAGGCGCTGCTCGCCGGCGGCCTCAAAGGCCGCACCGAGCGCGAGCTGGCACTCGCGCTGGAGCATGACATGCGCCTGCGCGGGGCGGAGGGCCCGAGCTTTGACTCCATCGTCGCCGGTGGTGCCCACGGCGCACTGCCGCACGCGACCCCACGCGACGTGAAGCTCGAGGACGGGCAGCTGGTCGTCATCGACTGGGGTTCCAAGCGTCACGGCTACTGCTCGGACTGCACGCGCACGGTCGCGATCGGCGAGCCCGGGCCCGAGGCGCGTGAGGCCTACGAGCTCGTGCTCGGCGCCCAGCAGGTCGGCCTCGAAGAGGTCCGTGCCGGCGGTGATGGCAAGCAGATCGACAAGGCTGTGCGCGACATCATCTACGGCGCCGGCCACGAGGGCCACTACGGCCACGGCCTCGGCCACGGCGTCGGACTCGATGTCCACGAGGCTCCCAACCTCTCGCTGCGCTCGCAGGACACGCTCGCGGCCGGCAACGTCGTGACCGTCGAGCCGGGCGTCTACCTGCCCGGCAAGTTCGGCATCCGGATCGAGGACCTGGTGCTCGTCACCGACGCAGGCATTCGCATCCTGACCTCGGTCCCGAAGGG
>DASZMI010000066.1:0-13543 GCA_035551915.1 Solirubrobacteraceae bacterium
GACATCCCAGCTTGACCGACTCACAGACGGCTCAGTCCTCGCCCGTGAAGATCAGGCTCGATCGCGCCCAGCGCGCCACTCGTCGGCCAGCATGACCCAGTGCTCGTGGTCGCGCCAGTCTCCATCAACCTGGAGATAGCGGCGCGAGGTGCCCTCGTAGACGAAGCCGGCCCGCTTCACGAGAGCGATCGATGCCGCGTTGGGTGGCTGGATGTTCGCCTCGAGCCGATGCAGCCCCAGCGCCTCGAATGCGCGCTCGAGCATGAGCCGCAGTCCCTCGCGCATCAAGCCCTGGCGCCCATAGCCGGTCACGACGGCGTACGAGAGGAAGGCATTCTGAAAGGCGCCGCGCACGATCTCACTGAGGTTGATCAAGCCGACTATCGCGCCTCCGTCGACCAGGCAGGCGAGCATCGTGTCGTGCCGCTCATCGTCGGCCCGGGCCAGCAGGCGATCGAAGTAGGTGTCGGTCGCGACATCGTTGATCCAGGGCTTGTGCAGCGGTTCGCTCAGCAGCATCGCCGCCACGAATTGCTCGCGGTCTGATTCGGTCGGAGGCCGCAGCAGCACGCGCACGCAGGCAAGTCAAGCAGGCGATAACCGGTCCGGGTAAGGTCGGCTGGATGAGGCGGGTAGCCGCGCTGTACGACATCCATGGCAACTTGCCGGCGCTGCGGGCGGTGCTGGCCGAGATCCAGCGCGAGCAGGTGGACCACATCGTGATCGGCGGAGACGTCGCCAACGGCCCGCTGCCGGTCGCGACACTCGACGCGCTGATCGGGCTCGGGACACATGTCTCCTACGTGATGGGCAATGGCGATCTGGAGGTCGCGGCCGCCTACGACGGCGAGGAGCTGGCCGCGTCGGTGCTGGATGAGAGCCCCGCCGCTCGCTCATCGGTGTTTGCGGCCACGCAGATCTCGGCCGCCCATCGTGAGCTGGTCGGCTCGTTCCAGCCGACCGTGACGCTCGAGGTCGATGGTCTCGGCCCGGTGCTGTTCTGTCACGGCTCACCGCGCAGCGACACGGAGATCATCACGACGCTGACGCCGGACGCGCGGCTCGGTGAGATCCTCGCCGCCGACGCCAACCCGCCGACGATCGTCGGTGGTCACACGCACCGCCAGTTCGACCACATCGCCTATCGCTGGCGGTTCATCAACGCGGGCAGCGTGGGCATGCCCTACGAGGGAACCCTCGGCGCGTTCTGGGCGATGCTCGGACCGGACATCGAGCTGCGGCGCACCGGGTACGACATCGCTGCCGCGATCGAGGAGCTGCGCGCCGGCGGCTTCGACGACGTCGATGAGATGTTCGAGGAGAGCCTGCTCGAACCGATGGATCCCGACCAGGTCGCACGGCTGTTCGAGCAGGGGGTGACCAGTTAGGACCAGCTGCCTCCCGCCGGTACCCGATCCCCGTCCCTTGTGTCGCGATGCAGACAGCTCCGAGGCGCTAGCCGAATGACTTCAGCCGCTTCGTCAAGAGCTCGCTGCACGACGACCTCGGCCTGATCTACCCAGGGATCGAGGCTCAGCTCGCCGGCGCCGCCTACAGTCCCGCCAGCGGGGCCCTGCCGGGATCCGGCCGGTAGCTGGCGAGGAACTCGATCAGCCGCTCAGGCTCCATCGGGCGTCCGAAGTAGAAGCCCTGGCCGGTGTCGCAGCCGAGCTCCCGCAGCGTCGTCGACTGCTCGGCCTCCTCGACGCCCTCGGCCACGACCTCGAGGTCAAACGTCTCACCCAGGCGCAGAACCGCCGATGCCAGCCCGGAGGTGACGGGCGCGGCTCCGGCGGCGAGCAGCGAGCGGTCCATCTTGAGCACGTCCAGCGGGAACATGCTGAGCGAGCTCAGTGATGAATAGCCGGTGCCGAAATCATCCATCGCCAGCCGCACGCCGAGCGCGCGCAACTCCTTCAGGCGGCTGACCGCCAGGTCCATGTCGGTCATCATCACGGTCTCGGTGATCTCGAGCGTGAGCACCTCGGGCGGCAGTCCCGCGTCGGCCAGCGCCTTGGCAACGTCGGCGACGATGTCGGCGTGGAACAGCTGCTTGACCGACAGGTTGATCCCGACTGTGGGCGGCTCTCCCGAGACGCGGTCACGGATCTGGCGGGCGCGGCGACATCCCTCCTCGAGCACCCACTGGCCGATCTCGACGATCAGACCGGTCTCCTCGGCGAACGGGATGAACTCGTCCGGCGGGATCAGCCCGCGGGTCGGGTGCCGCCAGCGCAGGAGGGCCTCGAGCCCGGTGACGCTCCCGTCGCTGAGCCGCACGAGCGGCTGGTAATGAAGCTCGAACTCCTCGCGCTCGAGTGCGCGCTGCAGCTCGGCACGCAGTTCCAGGCGCGCGACCACGCGCTCGTGCATGGCTGGCTCGAACAGCCGGTAGCCGCTCTTGCCATCGCGCTTGGCGATGTACATGGCGGCATCCGCGTTGCGGATCAGCTCGTCGGCGTCGGCACGCCGGTCCCCTTCGGCGACCGAGATGCCGAGGCTGGCACGGATCGCGAGCTCATGGCCATCGAGATCGACCGGCTGCCCCAGTGCCGTGAGAATCCGCTCGGCGATCTCAACGGCGCCACTCGCGTCCTCCAGGTCGTCGAGCAGGATCGCGAACTCGTCGCCGCCGAAGCGCGCCGCGGTGTCGACCGTGCGGACGCTCGCCTGGATGCGCTGAGCGGCCTCGATCAGGATCTGATCCCCGGCGGCGTGGCCGAGGCTGTCGTTGACCGTCTTGAAGTCGTCGAGGTCGACGAACAGCACCGCGATGCCCAGCCCGTCACGGCGCGTGCTCGCGACCGCGTGGCGCACGCGCTCGTTGAACAGGGCGCGGTTGGGCAGCAGCGTGACGGGGTCGTGGAAGGCCTGATGTGAAAGCTGCTCCTCGAACGTCTTGCGGTCGCTGACGTCGCGGCCGTTGAGCACGACGCCGCCGACCGTGGAATCCGAGCTGAGATCCGTCTGCAGCATCTCGAAGTGTCGCAGGCTACCGTCCTTGTGCCGCAGCATGCACTCGATCACCTCGGCGCGGTTGGCCTTGCCGGCACCGTCGTTCAATCGCCGCAACAGCCGTCCCTGCTCGTCCGCGTGCAGCAGCTCGGCCAGCGGCCTGCCGATCACCTCCTCGACCTTGTAGCCGAGCGCACGCTCGATCGACGGGCTCTGGTACACGATCTCGTTCTCGGCACCGAGCACGGTGATCAGATCGCTCGCGTTCTGCACCAGCGTGGCGAATCTCGCCTCGCCCGCGCGGCGATGCACCTCGGCGCTGAGCTCGGCGCTGCCGAGCGCGAGCGCGACCTGGTGCGCCAGCGTCCGCAGCGCGTAGCCGGCCTCGTCGTCGAACACCGCCTCACCGCCGAGCAGCAGGAAGAGCGAACCCTGCTCCCCATCACCGCTGCGCAGCGCGAGCGCGAGAAGGGGCTCCTCGCCGGAGGGCAGCATCAGCTGCGGCCGAAAGTGGGACCGCACGGTCGCACCCTGGTCGCCCACCGAGCCACGCAGCAGATCTCCGAGCTTCGGCGAGATCGGCCATTGACTGAGCTCGCCATCCTTGCCGAGCGACATCGCCACTGCCTGGCCATCGGCGAACTGACATACGCGCGCCCCGAGTTGCTGGTCGTCGAGCTCGGCGACTGCGCGCAGCGCCGCCGCGACGATGTCCAGCGGCTCGGTGACGCCGATCAGCATGCCGCCGGCGGAGCTGAGCGCGTGCTCGCGTGCCACCGATCTCTCGCGCTCGCGCACCAGACCCGCCATGCGGGCTACCGCGAGCCCAAAGAGCCCGATCGAGGAGACGATGATGAACAGCAGATCGCCGTTGTGCGTGGGCAGCACCTTGGCGATCTCGAGCACCGGCGCGACCAGCGTCGCGCCGGTCAGCAGCGCGAGCCGCAGCCCCGTGAAGCGGGACTGCCGGGTCGGTTCGGTCTCCGCGAGGTCTCGCATCGTCGGGTGCAGGGCCGCCGCGCCCCAGAGCACGTAGAACAAGATCCGTCCCGCGTCCAGCCACAGCTGATGGTGGTGGTAGCCATGCAGCCGCATCAGCCCGCCGACGTCATCAGCGCCCAGCAGGGATCCGAGCGCGGCGATCAACAGGTAGAAGCTCACGCGACGCCGGCCGCCGTCGAACGCCATCGCGACGGCGCCGACGAGCAGCAGCAGGGCGACGGACGGATATCCGATGGCAACCAGTCTCGGCAGCAGGGCGAGGTTCCGCGCGTGCACGTAGGGGGCGATCAGCAGAATCGCCGACGCCAGCGCCAGGCCCAGCGCGACGATCAGGCCGTCAACCACGCCCGGGCTGTCGGCCCGCTGGCTGCGGCGGCGAGACAGGACCATGATCCCAACGGTGAGCAACGGGTAGCTCGCCAGCGCAGCGCCGTCGGCCACGGACGGAACCGACGCGGGCATGTGCAGGAGCACACGCGCGCCGTGCGTGTAGATGTCAGCGAGCAGGGCGAACCCTATGCCCAGGGCGAACAGCCGCCAGCTCGCCGCGGCCAGCGGCCGATGCCGTCGCACCCCAGCCAGCAGCGCGAGCAGTCCGTATAGGCCGAGGCAATCGAACAGCGGCGCCGAGCCCTGGAGCGGGGGCACGAACACGTAGAGGCCACACCCCGCCACGCCGAGCGCGAGGAAAGCCCAGCAGAAGATGCCGCGGTCGACAAGACCGGCGAGCCTCGACGATAGGTTTTTTGAGATGCGCGCAGCGGGACTCGGCACGCTTCCATTGCCGCCTGGCATGGCGGTCGTATCGACCGCTGAGCGCGACTACTGAAACTTTGAAATGCCGCACTGGACCGACCAATCGAGCCGGCGCGACTGTCAGTCCGGCCGCGAACCCCCCGAACTCAGCGAGCGACCGGCGTGCCGCCGGCGCTAGGAAAGGCCATGAGCGCGACGCCAATCGTCTGCCAGCAAGGCCCAGCGCTCGTGGTCGCGCCAGCGGCCGCTGATCTTCAGGTAGCGCGGCGAGAAGCCCTCGCGCTGGAAGCCGGCGCCCCGCGCCAGCGCGATCGAAGCCGCGTTGCCGGGCTGGATGTTGGCCTCGAGGCGGTGCAGGCGCAGTTCCAGGAAGGCCGCCCGCAGCACCAGCTCGATGCCCTCGCGCATGTACCCCTGGCCCGCGAACCGCTGGGCGGCGGCGTAGCCGAGGTAAGCGCTCTGCAGCGAGCCGCGCGCGATCTGGGAGACGTTGAAGAAGCCGATCAGCTGGTCATCCTCGATGCGGCAGACGAGGAACGCCTCGAAGTCGGGCCGGCCCGCGTCCTCGAGGTAAGCGGCGAAGCGAGCGGCATCCGTGGGCGCACTCGCCCATGGCTTGTGGAAGCCACGGCTCTCGCGCATCAGCGCCACGAAGTCATACTCGTCGGCCCGGCGCGGCGGCCGCACGTAGACGCGCGTGACCGACCGGTCCAGCGATTCCGGGGCCGCCCGCCGCGGCGCACGATTGAAGAGCCCGGCCAACGCTCCCTAACCCGCCAGCACGTGCTCGAGACGGTAGGTCAGTGCCTCGAGCGCGAGGTCCTCGGAGACGTTCAGCTGAAACCGCCGGCGCGTGTCCTCGACCAGCTCGACCGCGCGCCGCAGCGCCGCGAGGTCGCTGCCGCGCCCGAGCTCGGCATCGGCGTGCAGCTCTTGCGTGCGGTCGCAGTTGCGCACCAGGTCCCCGGCGTCATGCGCGAGCGCGACGAGGTCCAGCAGCCAGGTCTCGATCAGGTCGAGCGCCAGCTCCAGCGCACCGGTCTCGACCCGGCGCCGCAGCCTCCGCACGCGCTCACCCCACTCGGTCTCGGCGCGCTTGCGCTCGCGACTCGGCAGCAGCTCGAGCTCGGCCGCCTGGCGCTCCTGCAGCTCGCCGGTGAGCAACTCGCCCCGCGCTCGCACCGAGGCGATCAGGCCGTCCCAGGGAGCCGCCGCTCCCACCTCTCCGGCCAGCGCGCGGCGCACCAGCTCCTGGGCCCGGGCGCGCAGCTCCACACCCTCGGACGCGGCCAGCTCGCGCGCGCGTCCGCCGTCACCGAGGCTGAGGCGAGCGCAGGCCGCGGCGGCGCCGGGCTCGGCACCGGCAGCCATCAGCTCACCCGCGAGCTCCTCGACGGTCGGAGCGTCGAAGCGCACCACCTGGCAGCGCGAGCGGATCGTCGGCAGCACGTCGGCGAGACGATCGCTGATCAGGATCAGGTGCACGAACGAGGCCGGCTCCTCGAGCGTCTTCAGCAGGCGGTTGGCCGACTCGTCGCCGAGCTGGTCGGCGCTCTCGATCACGAACACGCGCCGCGCCGACTCAAACGGCGTCCTGGTGGCCGCCGCGACGACCGGCTCGTCGATGTCGGAGACAAGGATCTCATGCGCACCGCTGGGCACCACCCAGGTCAGGTCCGGGTGTACCCCGGCCAGCGCGCGCGCTTGCGCGCTGGCCGGATCGGGCGCGCCCTGCGACAGCAGCCGCGCGGCGAACTCACGCGCCAGCGTGCGCTTGCCGGCGCCACCGGGCCCGTGGAAGAGGTAGGCGTGCGAGGGGCTCGCGTCGTCGGCGAGTGCGGGTCCGAGCACGGCGCGGGCGTTGGGGTGCTTCTCGAGGGCTTCCAACATTCACCTGAAGGCTAGTGCCGGACTCGCTCCAGTTACAGTCCCCCGCAATGGGTGAACGCGGTCGCCTGATCACGATCGAGGGCGTCGACGGCGCCGGCAAGACGACGCTCGCCGGCGGACTGCTCGCGGCACTCTCGGACGCCGGCGTCGATGCCAAGCTGCTGCGCGAGCCCGGCGGCGTCCAGACCTCCGAGGCGGTGCGGGCGCTGGTCAAGGACGCGCGGCTGACGGTCGGCGCCCGCGCCGAAGCGCTGCTCTACGCCGCCGCCCGCGCGCAGCTGGTCGAGGAGGCGCTCGAACCGGCGCTGGCGGCCGGCGAGTGGGTGCTGCTCGACCGCTTCGTCGACTCCTCGCTGGCCTATCAGGGCGGTGGCCGCGGGCTCGGGATCGAGGAGGTGCGCGCGCTCAACCTGTTCGCGACCGGCGGCCTCGCCCCCGACCGGACCCTGCTGCTCGCGCTCGATCCGGCATCCGCGCAAGCGCGCGCGGATGCCCGGGGGGAAGCGCCCGACAGGCTCGAGCTGGCCGGTGCCGAGTTCTTCCGCAGGATCGCCGCCGCCTACCAGCAGCTCGCCGCCGCCGAGCCGCAGCGGATCCGCGTGCTCGACGCGACGCTTGCGCCGGATGCGCTGGTCGATCAGGCGCTCGGCGCCCTGTCCGACCTGCTATAGCCGTGCGGGTGGTCCTGGGCGAAGGCCCAGGCGTCGGCGATCATGGTCTCGAGCTCTGGCTTCCGCGGCGCCCAGCCGAGCTCCTCGCGGATCTTCTGGCCGGCGGCCACCAGGCGCGGCGGATCGCCGGGCCGGCGCGCTGCCTCCTCGGTGGCGATGCTCGTACCGGTGACCCGCTCGACGGCGGCGATCACGTCGCGCACCGAGAAGCCGTTGCCGTTGCCGAGGTTGAAGATCCGGTGCTCGCCCGCGCGCGCGTTCTCGAGCGCGCGCACGTGCGCATCGGCGAGGTCGTCGATGTGGATGTAGTCGCGTACCGCGGTGCCGTCGTCGGTCGGGTAATCGGTGCCGAAGATCTGGACGGCGTCGCGCTGGCCGAGCGGCACCTTGAGGATGTTCGGGATCAGGTGCGTCTCGGGCTCATGATCCTCGCCGGCCTCACCGTGGGCGCCGGCGACGTTGAAGTAGCGCAGGCTGACGGCGCCGAGCTGGTAGGCGGTGCAGAAGTCGCCGATCAGGTGGTCGGCGGCCAGCTTGGAGGCACCGTAGGCGTTCTGCGGCCGCGGCGTCGCGGTCTCGGCGATCGGCACCTCGTCGGGCTGCCCGTAGACAGCGCAGGTCGAGCTGAACACCAGCCGCGGGACACCGCAGGCGACCATCGCCTCGAGCAGGTTGAGCGTGCCGGTGACGTTTGTGCGGTAATAGCGCTCGGGATGCTCGACCGACTCGCCGACCAACGCCAGCGCCGCGAAATGGAGCACGCCGTCGAAGCCACCGGAGCGCAGCACACCGCGCGGATCCTCGGGGCTGCGCAGGTCCGCGACGCACAGCTGCGCCTCCGCCGGAACGGCCTCACGATGGCCGCGCTCGAGGTTGTCGAGCACCACGACCTCATGGCCCTGTTCGATCAGCAGGCGGGCGACGATCGAGCCGATATAACCCGCGCCACCGGTGACAAGAAGCTTCATATCGCGCTGGAGCATAGAATGGCAGCGCCGTGACCGAGGCAGAGCCGCAATTCGAGCTGGTGGAGTTCGAGCAGGTTGAGGCCGCACCTGGCACCGCGCTGCTGCGCGTGGCCGGGCGCCCCGCATCCGGGATGCCGGCCGGGCAGCTGACGCTGGTCATCGACGATCACGGCGCCGAGTACCGTCACGAGCAGCTCCCGGCGCTGCCGGGTCCGCCCGACCTGGTGCGGGCGGCCTTCTCGGCGCCGCTCGAGCACGTCGGCCCCGGCGCCAGCTACGCGTTGGCGCTGCCCGACGGCCGGCTCGTGCGGCTGCCCGCCCCGGCGCGCCGGCGCGCGGCGCTGAGCACCGCTCCGGCGTCCGGCGCTGCGGCGAGGCAGCCGGTCAGCGGACCGGCTGCGGAGGAACCCGGCCACGAGTCCTCGCGGCTGGTCGAGGCCGAACGCCGCGCCGAGTCGCGGCGGTTGGCGATCGCCGAGCTCGAGCGCCGCCTGCAGGGCGAGCGTGAACGCCGCTCGGCGGCCGAGTCAGACCTGGCCCACCTGCGCACCGAACGTGATGAGGCGCGGGCCGAGCGCGACTCCGCGCTGGCCGATCGCGACGAGGCCTTAGCCGACCGCGACCAGGCCGAGGCGCGGGCACGCGCCGCCGCCGCCAACGCCGGCTCGCTCGAGGGCCAGATCCGCGCGGGCGCCGACGCCGCCACCCGCGTCGAGGCGACGCTCGAGGCGCAGCTGGCCGATCGCGTCTCCGAGCTCGAGCGCATGCGCTCGGCGGCCGAGGTCGCGCAGGCGCGCGCGGCCGCCAGCCGCCGGGAGGTGACAGCGCTCGATGAGCAACTGGCGCACGCGCAGGCGCAGAACACGGTGCTGCAGCAGTCGCTGGATCAGCGTGAGGCGCAGTACGCCTCGGCACGCGCGGCGATGGGTGACGAGACCTCGGCGGCACGCGCGGAAACCGCCAGCGTGCGCGAGCGCGTGTCGGCGCTGGAGGAGGAGATCACCTCGCTGCGCGACCTCGCCGCGCGCACCGACTCACAGCACACCTATGACCTCGACACGGCGCAGTCGCGGATCGACGCCGCCCATGCCGAGACCGATGCCGTCCGCACCGAGACCGAGGCTCTGCGCCACCGCAGCGCCGAGCTCGAGTCGACACTGGCCGAGCTCGACGCGGCGCTGGCCAAGCGCGCTGCCGAGATCGATCTGCTGCGCGGCGCACTCGATGGCGGCACGCCGGTCGCTGCCGGCGGTGGGCTCAGCGAAGGCGAGCTCGAGGCACGGCTGGCGGAGGCGCGCTCGGAGGCCTCCTCGGTGCTGGTCGCCGAGGTCGAGCTGCTGCGCGCGCAGGTGCAGGAGCACCGCGGCAATTTCGAGCAGGCGCAGGCGGCGCTGCGCGCGGCGGTCGCGCGGGCGGAAACGGCGGAGGCGGCCGCGGCCAGGCGCGCGGGCGAGCTCGAGCAGTTCGGCGAGAAGGTGCGCGAGCAGATCACCGAGGTGCAGCGCAGCCGTCACGAACTGTTGACGGCGGCCGAGGCCACCCAGCACGCGCTCGAGATCGAGAAGGCCCGCGCCGACACCGCCGAGGCCAGAAACCGTCAGCTCTCCGAGGCCGTCAGGGTCGAGACGGAGAAGCGCGTGCGCGCCGAGGAGGCGCTCGTTCAGGGCACCGCGCAGCACGCGCTGAGGCAGGAATCGCTGTCGCTTGAAGGCGACAGCGAGCACCCCTGAACGCGTCATTGACGCCCTCCTGAAGCGTCGATGAAAGCGACCTTGCGTCGCTAAAATCGGTTTTGCGCGCAACCACCGGGGTTTTCGGCTGCGGGGCGTTCCTGAAGGGTGTTTTCCGTCCGAGGCAAGCGGGATGCTTTTCGACCCCTCAACCACCCCCCAGCTGGCCGAGGCAACGGTTTTCAGTAGCAGCGACGCGAACGCGAAGGAGACGTAAAGGCATGGCGAAGACACCGCAGGCCCCAATCACGGACAGCAGCACAGGGCAAGGCCTCTCGATCGAGCGGTACTTCACCAAGGCCGGCCAGGTCCCCTTTGCGAGCGTCGAGTGGGAGCTGCGCGACGCGCACATCGGCCATGGCGGCAAGGTCTCCTTCGAGCAGACCGACGTCGAATTCCCGAAGTCGTGGTCGCAGAACGCGACCAACATCGTCGCGCAGAAGTATTTCCGCGGCCGGCTCGGTTCCGACGAGCGCGAGCGCTCCGTCAAGCAGATGCTCACGCGCGTCGCGGGCACGATCGCGGGCTGGGGAGCCGAGCGCGGGTACTTCGCAGGCGACGAGGACGCGCAGGCTTTCCAGGACGAGTTGACCTACATCCTGCTGCACCAGATGGCGGCGTTCAACTCGCCCGTCTGGTTCAACGTCGGCTGGCACCCCGAGGGCAGCCCGAAAATGCAGGCCTCAGCCTGCTTCATCCTCTCGGTCGACGACACGATGGAGTCGATTCTCGACTGGAACACCAAGGAAGGCATGATCTTCCGCGGCGGCTCCGGCTCGGGCATCAATCTGTCGAAGATCCGCGGCTCGATGGAGCACCTGAGCAAGGGCGGCACCGCGTCGGGCCCCGTCTCCTTCATGCGCGGCGCCGACGCCTGGGCCGGCTCGATCAAGTCCGGCGGCGGCACCCGCCGCGCGGCCAAGATGGTCGTGCTCGACATCGATCATCCGGACATCCGCGAGTTCATCTGGTGCAAGGCTAAGGAGGAGGACAAGGCCGCGGCCCTGCGCGACGCCGGCTTCGACATGTCGATCGACGGAGACGGCTTCCACTCGATCCAGTACCAGAACGCCAACAACTCGGTGCGCGTCACCGACGAGTTCATGCGTGCCGCCGAGGCCGGCGAGGACTGGCACCTGATCGGGCGGGTGAGCGGCGAGCCCGTCGGTGAGCCCGTCAGCGCGCGTGAGCTGCTGCGCGAGATCTCGGAGGCGGCCTGGCGCTGCGCCGACCCGGGCGTGCAGTACGACACGGTCATCAACCAGTGGCACACCTGCCCCAACTCGGGCCGGATCAACGCCTCGAACCCGTGCTTCCCCGGCGACGCCCGGGTCCACACCACCAAGGGCCTGATGCCGATCGCGGAGCTGATCGAGCGCGGCGAACGGGGCGAGGAGATCCGCGTCTACACACATCGAGCAACCGCGGACGAGCCCGGGACAGGTGTTGTCGCGACCCAGCCCGTGGCCTTCATGCGCAATGGCGTCAGCCCGATCTTGCGGCTGCGTTTCGCCAATGGAGGCGAGCTGCGATGCACCCCTAACCACCGGCTCTGGACGCTGAATCGCGGCTACGTACGCGCAGAGGATCTGAGCGCCTCAGACCGGGTCCTGGTGAACGATGCGGCGACCCCGGCGACGGATGCGAGCTGGGAACTGCCGGCACAGGTCGCCGCGCCCGCCAAGTCATTTGCGCGCGGCGGCTCGGTCACCTACCAGCAGCTTCCTCAAACCTGGAGCGAGGGGCTGGCCGAGCTCACCGGGCACCTGGTCGGCGATGGCTGTCTCACGGCCGCGCAGACGCAATGGGTCTACGGCGGCGATGATCTCGATGACGGCCTGGCCGACTCTCACGAGGGCCTGCTGCGCGAACTGGTCGGCGGCGTATCCCGTCAGCCAATGGATAACGGCACGGTGCAGCTGCGCGTCGGCAGCGAGGCGGTCCGTGAGCTGTTCCGCGGTCTCGGTGTGACCTCTGCCCGCGCTCACGAAAAGCGGGTTCCCGCAGCGCTGTTCAACGCTCCGACCGAGGTCCAGTCCGCCTTCCTGCGCGGGCTGTTCGGCGCCGACGGCTGCGTCTCACGAGTTGAGGCCGGCGGCAAGGCGGACCGCTACGTGGGCCTCGGCAGCCGCAGCGAGCCGATGCTGCATGATGTCCAGCGGATCCTGTCGACGTTCGGGATCCGAGGCCGGATCTACCGCGTCAGCGAGAGCCGCGAGGCATCGTTCACATACACGCGGACCGACGGCTCGACCATCGAATACGAGTCCCGTCAGGGATTCGACCTTCGGGTCACCGGCAGCGATCTCGAGAGGTTCGCGAACGCGATCGGCTTCTCGACGCCGCGCAAGACCGCCGCGCTTGAGGCGCTGCTCACCGAGACGCGCCGCTACCGCACCAAGCCGGGTACCACGCTCGTCGCTCGCGAGGATGACGGGCAGGAGCACGTCTACAACCTGACCGAGCCGCTGCACCACTCCTACATCGTCGATGGCGTGGTCGTGGCCAACTGTTCGGAATACATGCACGTCGACAACTCGGCCTGCAACCTCGCGTCTCTGAACCTGATGAAGTTCCGCCGCGCGGACGGCAGCTTCAACGTCGAGTCCTTCGAGAAGGCCGTGGACGTGGTCTTCCTCGCGCAGGAGATCGTGGTTTCGCCCTCGAGCTACCCGACAACGGAGATCGCTGAAAACGCGCGCGCCTTCCGCCAGCTCGGCATGGGTTACGCCAACCTCGGCGCCTACCTGATGGCCAACGGCCTGCCCTACGACTCCGATGAGGGCCGTGGCATCGCCGCCGCGATCACGGCGCTGATGACCGGCCGTGGCTACCTGCGCTCGGCCGAGGTGGCCGGCGCGATCGGCCCCTACGAGCGCTATGAGGAGAACCGCGAACCCCACAACTCCGTGATGCGCATGCACCGCGACGCGTCCTACGCGCTCGAGGATCAGGACTGCTCCGATTCCGCCCTGCTCGCCGCCGCGCGCACCACCTGGGATGAGGCGGTGGCGCTCGGCGAGGAGCACGGTTACCGCAACGCGCAGGCGACGGTGCTGGCGCCGACCGGCACGATCAGCTTCCTGATGGACTGCGACACGACCGGCGTCGAGCCCGACTTCTCGCTCGTGAAGTTCAAGGAGCTGGTCGGCGGCGGTCAGATGACGATCGTCAACAAGACCGTGCCGCTGGCGCTCCAGACGCTCGGCTACAACGATCAGCAGATCGAGCAGATCGTCGCCCACGTCAACGAGCACGGCACGATCGTGGGGGCCCCGGGCCTGGACGTCGAGCACCTGCCGGTGTTCGACGTGGCCGTCGGCGAGCGTGCGATCTCGCACATGGGCCACATCAAGATGATGGGGGCGATCCAGCCGTTCATCTCGGGCGCGATCTCAAAGACCGTCAACATGCCGCACGAGGTCAGCGCCGATGACATCGCCGACGCCTACACGCAGGCGTGGCGGCTCGGCGTCAAGGCGCTGGCGATCTACCGTGACGGTTCCAAGACCGCCCAGGCGCTGCGCACCGACGCGCAGCAGGCCGCGCCGGCCCCGGTCGACGTCGACGC
>DASZMI010000067.1:0-28489 GCA_035551915.1 Solirubrobacteraceae bacterium
CTACATCGACGAGGTCGACAAGATCGCGCGCAAAGCCGACAACCCGTCGATCACGCGTGACGTCTCCGGCGAGGGCGTCCAGCAGGCGCTCTTGAAGATCCTCGAGGGGACCACCGCCTCGGTGCCGCCCCAGGGCGGTCGCAAGCACCCCCACCAGGAGTTTCTGTCGATCGACACCACCAACGTGCTGTTCATCTGCGGCGGCGCGTTCGCGAATCTCGACCGGGTGATCGAGCGGCGGATCGGCCATCAGGGCGTCGGCTTCAGCGCGGCCATCCAGTCCAAGGAGCAGCGCGACCTCGGCGAGATGTTCGAGCACTGCCTGCCCGAGGACCTGATCCAGTACGGGCTGATCCCCGAGTTCATCGGCCGGCTGCCGGTGATGTCGGCGATCCACCAGCTCTCACGCGACGAGCTGATGGAGATCCTGACAGAGCCAAAGAACGCCCTGGTTAAGCAGTTCCAGCGTTTCTTCCAGTTCGACGGGATCGAGCTCGTGTTCGCCGACGAAGCGCTGAATTCGATCGCCGACAAGGCTCTGGAGCGCGAGACCGGCGCCCGCGGGCTGCGCTCGATCATCGAAGAGGTGCTGCTCGAGGTCCAGTTCGAGCTGCCCTCGCGCCGTGACGTCAAGAAGTGCGTAGTCACGCGCGACACGATCGACAAGGGCACGCCGCCGACGCTGGTCACGCAGGCCGTCAGCGACGAGCACGACGAGGGCGAAGCCGCCGCCTGATCCTTCGGCCGGCGCGCCGCTGCTGCGCCGGCCTCACCCGACCGGGCCAGCAGGCCGATCGCGCGAACATTCGACGTACACCCCCCGTTGTGCGCGGTGTACGTCGAAAGTTCGGTTTGGCTCACTCTCGCGCTCACACACCGGTCCCTAGACTCGGCGGTGCATGGACACCCTTGAGATGAAGACGCGTTACGAGCCGGCCGAGGTCGAGCCGCGCATCGCGCAGACCTGGCTGGAGTCCGGGATCAACAACCCGGCGCCGGAGGGCGACTCTTCGGAGAACTACTCGATTGCGATCCCCCCGCCGAACGTCACCGGCGTGTTGCACATGGGGCACGCGCTCAATAACGCCGTCCAGGACACGCTGATCCGCCGCGCCCGCCAGCAGGGCAAGCGCACGAAGTGGATCCTCGGCACCGACCACGCCGGGATCGCCACCCAGACGCAGGTGGAGAAGCAGCTCATCTCGCTCGGCACCAGCCGCGAGGAGATCGGCCGCGAGCAGTTCGTCAACCGCGTGTGGGCGTGGCGTGAGCTCTACGGCGGCGAGATCATTGAGCAGATCAAGCGCCTCGGTTCCTCGGTCGACTTCAGCGCCGAGCGCTTCACGATGGACGCGGACTACGCGCAGGCCGTCCTGAAGGTCTTCGTCGAGCTCTACGAGAAGGGCCTCATCTACCGCGACCGCTACCTGGTCAACTGGGACCCGGGCAGCCTGAGCGCGATCTCCGACCTCGAGGTCCAGGACGTCGAGGTCACCGACACGCTCTACTACATCGACTACCCGCTCGCCTCGGGCAGCGGCGCGATCACGGTTGCGACGGTGCGCCCCGAGACGATGCTGGCCGACGTCGCGATTGCGGTCAATCCCGAGGACGAGCGCTACCGGCGGCTGATCGGCGAGACCGCGGTGCTGCCGCTCGCCGGCCGCAGGCTGAAGATCATCGCCGACGACTATGTCAAGACCGAGTTCGGCACCGGCGCGCTCAAGATCACACCGGGCCACGATCCCAATGACTTCGAGATCGGCAACCGCCATGGTCTGCCGCATCCGAGCGTGATCGGCGAGGACGGCCGCATGCAGGGCGAGGACGTGCCCGAGCGCTTCCTCGGCCTCAAGGCCGCCGACGCACGTGATGCGATCGTCGCCGAGCTCGACGAGCTCGGCCTGATCCAGCGCCGCGAGGCCTACACCCACACCGTCCCCTTCAGCCAGCGCTCCGGCGAGCGCATCGAGCCGCTGATCTCGCTGCAGTGGTTCATGCGCATGGACGAGCTGGCAAAGCCGGCGATCGACGTCGTCAGGTCCGGTCAGATCAGGTTCCACCCGGAGCGCTGGACCAAGGTCTACCTCGACTGGATGGAGAACCTCCGGCCCTGGTGCATCTCGCGCCAGCTCTGGTGGGGGCACCAGATCCCCGTCTGGTATCACGACGACGGCCGCGTCCACGCCGGCGTCGAGGCTCCGGATGGCTCCGGCTGGGAGCGCGACCCGGACGTGCTCGACACCTGGTTCTCGAGCGGCCTGTGGCCGTTCGTGACGCTCGGCTGGCCCGAGCAGACACCCGAGCTCAAGGCCTTCTACCCGACCGATGTGCTCTCGACCGGCCGCGACATCATCTTCCTGTGGGTCGCGCGCATGATCATGCTCGGGCTCGAGTTCACCGGTGAGATCCCGTTCAGCGACGTCTACGTGCACTCGATCATCCTGGCCCCGGACGGACGCCGCATGTCGAAGTCACTCGGGACCGGCCTCGATCCGCGCGGCCTGATCGACGGTGGCGAGCGCCCGCCGGCGTTCGCGTCCGCGCCCGACGAGGACCCCGGCGAGTTCCCCGCCTACGGGACCGACGCCGTGCGCTGGGGCCTGCTGGCGATGTCCTCGGGACAGGACGTGCGCTTCAACGAGGAGAAGGTCTCACAGGCACAGCAGCTCACCAACAAGCTCTGGAACGCCTCGCGCCTGGTGCTGCAGCGCGTCGACTCCGACACCCGTGCCGATGCCCGGCCGCACGCTCCCGAGGACCACTGGATCCTCGCCCGCCTGCAGCGCGCCCAGCTCGCGGTGGGCGAGGCGATCGACGCCTTCGAGTTCAGCCGCGCGGCGCTTGCGCTGTATGACTTCGTCTACGGCGAGCTCTGCGACTGGTACCTCGAGCTGGTCAAGCCGCGGCTCTACGATGGTGACGCCGACACGGCCGCCACCCTGCTGCACGTCCTCACCGAGACCGTCACGCTCGCGCACCCGCTGATCCCGTTCGTCACCGAGGAGATCTACGCCCACATCCCCGGCTCCGAGGGTTTGTTGGCGGGGCGGCGGGCGCAGTCCGCTGCTTCCGCGGGCATATCTGACACCGGGTCCGAGGATGAGGTGCAGCGCGCGATCGAGGCGATCCAGGCGATCCGGGCCTGGCGTGACGCCGCCGACGTCAAGCCCGCGGCGATCCTGCCCGCGCGGCTGGCCGCCGACGGCTACGGCGAGACGGTCACGCACCTGGCGCGCCTGGGCAGGCTCGAGCTGGACGCCTCCGGGGGCTCGGCCGACGGCGCCGCTGCGGCTGCGGCGGCGATCGTGATCCCGGGCGGCGTTGTCGAGGTGCTGCCGTCGGAGGACGTCGATGCCGAGGCGGCGTTGCGCAAGCGCGACGCCAAGCGAAGGGAGCTCGAGGCCGAGATCAGGCGTGCCGGGGGCAAGCTCGCCAACGAGAAGTTCGTCGCGAGGGCGCCGGCCGAGGTCGTACAGGCCGAACGCGCCAAGCTCGAGGCGCTACGCGCCGAGCTGGAGGCACTGTGATGCGGGAGCCGTGCCAGTGACCCCGGAGGAGGCAGAGCAGCGGCTGCTGTCGCTCGAGTTGTTCGGCATGCGCTTCGGCCTGGACCGCATGCGCCGGCTGATGACGGCGCTCGGTCACCCGGAGCGCAGCTTCGACTCGATCCACGTCGTCGGCACCAACGGCAAGTCCTCGACGACGCGCATGATCGCCGCGATCCTGACGCGCCACGGGCGTCGCTCCGGCTCGTATCTGTCGCCGCATCTGGTCGGATTCAACGAGCGCATCCGCGTCGCCGACCAGGACATCACGCCGCAGCAGTTCGCCGACGCGATCGAGCGCACGCTGCGCGCCACCGAGCAGGTCAACCGCGCCAGCGTTGGTGACGACGACCTCGTCACCCAGTTCGAGTTGCTGACCGCGGCCGCCTATTCGGAGCTGGCCGCCGAGGGGGTCGACGTGGCCGTGATCGAGGCGGGCCTCGGGGGCCGCTACGACGCCACCAACGTGATCCCGTCCAAGGTCCAGGTGCTGACCAGCGTCGGGCTCGAGCACACGCGCTGGCTGGGGCCGACGATCACCGCGATCGCGCGCGAGAAGCTCGACGTCGTGCGCCCCGGCGGCATGCTGGTGCTCGGCGCCGGCATGCACCCCGAGGCGCTCGCGGTGGCGCGGGAGACTGTGGCGCAGCGCGGTGCGAGCATCGTGCAGGCGGACGCCGATCCGCACGCCACCGTCGGCGCGCTTGGCAACTTCCAGCGCCGCAACTTCGCGCTCGCGCGGGCGGCGGCCGAAGCCTTCCTCGGCGAGCTCGACGAGGCGGCCGTCGAGGCCGCAGCCGCCGACGTGCGCGTGCCGGGCCGCATGCAGGTCGTCGACCAGGGCCCGCTGACGCTGCTCGACGGTGCCCACAACCCCGACGGCATCGTGGCGCTGACCGAGTCGCTGCCGGAGATCATCGCCGGCGCGCGTACGGGGGAGGGGCGGGTGGCCGCGGTCATCTCGATCCTCGATGACAAGGACGCCGTCCGGATGCTGCACTCGCTCGCACCGCTCTGCGACGCGCTCGTCTTCTGCGCGAGCCACAACCCGCGCGTGCTGCCGCCGCCGACGCTCAGCTCGCTGCTCGACCAGCTGGCGCCCGAGATCACGATCGATCACGAGATCGTGCGCGCGCCCCACGCGGCCCTGCGCCGCGCCCGCGAGTTGGCCGGGCCTGACGGCGTCGTCATCGCCACCGGTTCGCTCTATCTGATCTCCGACCTCATGCACGACGAGGACACCAACAGCACCCGTCGCGCCTCGATGCTGTGAACGACGAGCGCGAACATCACCCCAGTTTCCTGAAGATGATGGGGCTCGTGGCCGTGAGCGTCGCGTTCACGATCCTGCTCTTCTTCGGGGTCGGTTATGTGCTGGGCCGCATCTTTCTCTGAGAAGCGGGTAAGGGCGGGGCGTGAGGTGATCGGGTGAGATCTGGGGCGCGGAATGCGCCAGGTTTCCTTCAGTAAACGTTCCGCCCTACGTTTACACTCCGCCATTCAATGACGCTCGCGGGCATATTTGGGATCCACAACCACACAGCGAGCCTGATCGTCGATCTCGCGCTGGTGGTGCTGGCCATCATCTGGCTGGCGCTGATCTTTTGGACCTGGGCCGACGCCCGCCGGCGCATCGCCGACAACATCCTCGTCGCCTGCGCGACGATCACCTCGTTCTTCCCGTTCATCGGAACGATCGTCTACATGATCGTGCGCCCTCCGGAATACCTGGAGGACGTGCACGAGCGTGAGCTCGAGATCCGCGCCGCCCAGGCGCGCATCTCGCAGATCGGCTCGCACACGTGCCCATATTGCGATCACGAGATTGAGAAGGAGTTCCTGCGCTGCCCGCACTGCCTGCGCAAGCTCAAGGACCCCTGTTCGCACTGCGGCAAGCCGCTCGAGGCCGACTGGCAGATCTGCCCGTACTGCGAGACCGACCGTGGCCTTGACCCGTCGATCACACAGCGCCGCACCCGTCGCGCCCGGCGCGACCCACAGCAGACGATGGTCGCGCCGCCACCGACCGACCTGCTCTGACAGACCGACCTGCTCTGACCGCCGCCAGCTGACGCTGACGGACCGCTAACCTGCCCGCGGGCAATCCGCCCGCACAAACTTGAACCTGAAGGAGTAGCGCCCCATGGCTGAGCGCACGCTGATCCTCGTCAAACCCGACGCATTCGCCCGCAACCTCACCGGTGAGATCATCTCCCGCTTCGAGCGCAAGGGCCTGCGCCTTGTCGCGCTCAAGCTCGAGACCCTGAGCCGTGAGACCGCCGAGCGCCACTACTCCGAGCACAACGGCAAGCCCTTCTTCGGTGAGCTCGTCGACTTCATCACCTCCGGTACGCTGGTCGCGATGGTGCTGGAGGGCGAGTCGGCCGTCGAGGCCGCGCGTCAGGTGATCGGCGCCACCAACCCGCTGCAGTCCGCTCCCGGTTCGATCCGCGGCGACTTCGCGGTCGCGATCGGCACCAACATGGTGCACGGCTCCGACTCGCCCGCGTCGGGAGCACGTGAGGTCGGGATCTTCTTCCCCGAGCTCTGACCGATGTCTGCGACCGGCGGGCGTCCGATGATTCTCGCCTCCGGCTCGCCTCAGCGCCGTGCGATCCTCGGGCAGCTGGGGGTCGACTTCACCGTCGTGGTCAGCGGCGCCGAGGAGCTGAGCACCGGGCGGCCGGAGGAGGTCGCCGTCGAGAACGCTCGGCGTAAGGCGCGCGCCGCCGCCGAGCAGGCCGCAGGCGGCGAGACCGTTCTTGGTGTCGACACCCTGGTCGCGCTTGGTGAGCGCATCTACGGCAAGCCCGCCGACCGCGGCGAGGCCGCCGAGGCGCTGCGCGCGCTCGCCGGCCGCAGCCACCGGGTCCTCAGCGGCATCTGCCTGATCGACGACGGTGGCGAGCGTACGGTGTCCGCGCTGACGAGGGTCAGCATCCGGCCGCTGGGCGATAAGGAGATCGACTGGTACCTTGATACTGGCGAGTGGCAGGGAAGAGCCGGTGGCTACGCGATCCAGGGTCGCGGCGCGGCTCTGGTGCGGTCCATCGAGGGTGACTACCTGAATGTGGTCGGCCTGCCGGTTGCTACGCTGCTCGATCTGCTGCCTTCGCTGCTCTTTACAGCGATTTAGCGGGAATAAAAGGCAATTAAACCGGTCGAGTTCGGGTACACTCGGGCTCGACGGATGGGACTTGGCTACAGGGTTCGGTCAGACCGCGCTCGCCGCCCGTCTGAACCCCTCAATCTTCCAGTCCTTAATGGGTTTCTTCACGTACCTGACAGGTTTCGGCGGCCGCGACATGGCCGTAGATCTAGGCACCGCCAACACGCTCGTATACGTCCGTGGCCGCGGCATCGTGCTCTCCGAGCCGAGCGTCGTCGCCGTCGACTCACGCACGGGCGAGGTGCATGCCGTGGGCATCGAGGCCAAGCGCATGCTCGGCCGCACACCCGGCACGATCTCGGCGATCCGGCCGCTGAAGGACGGCGTCATCGCCGACTTCGAGGTCACGGAGGAGATGCTCCGCCACTTCATCCAGAAGGTCCACCAGAATCGCTGGGCGCACCCGCGCGTTGTCGTCTGCGTGCCCTCCGGCGTCACCGGCGTCGAGAAGCGCGCGGTCGAGGAGGCCTGCCTATCCGCCGGCGCGCGCCAGGCGTACCTGATCGAGGAGCCGATGGCTGCCGCGATCGGTGCCGGCCTGCCCGTGGGCGAGCCGACCGGCTCGATGGTCGTCGACATCGGCGGCGGCACCAGCGAGGTGGCCGTGATCTCGCTCGGCGGGATCGTCGTGTCGCAGTCGATCCGCGTCGGCGGCGACGAGCTCGACGAGGCGATCATCAACTACGTCAAGCGTGAGTACAAGCTGCTCATCGGCCAGCAGACCGCAGAGGAGGTCAAGCTGGAGATCGGCTCCGCGTTCCCGATGCCTGAGGAGGTTCAGGCTGAGATCCGCGGGCGCGACATGGTCTCCGGCCTGCCCAAGACGGTGGTGCTGACAAGTGAGGAGATCCGGGGTGCGTTGGAGGAGCCGGTGTCTCAGATCATCGATGCCGTCAAGGAGACGCTCGACAGGACCCCGCCAGAGCTCGCGTCCGACATCATGGACCGCGGGATCATGCTGGCCGGAGGTGGATCGCTGCTGCAGGGTCTGGAAGATCGCATGCGGCATGAGACTCAGATGCCCGCCCATCTCGCCGAATCGCCACTGACCTGTGTGGCGGTCGGCTCCGGTAGGTCGCTCGAGGAATTCGAGGCGATCCACCGTTCCAGCAAGAATTCACGCAACCGGCGCCGTCGGTATTAGGACGGAGGCCCGGGGCCTTGGAGATGTTCAGTTGCATGACAAACAAATTCGCCGGCGACGTGCAGTCTTGGCGCTGCTCGTCGTCATCTCCCTAGCGCTCCTCACCGACTACTTCGGCGAGTCGCGAAGCAGCCCGCTGCACTCGTTCCAGCGGGGGATCGCCACGGTGCTCTCACCGCTGCAGTCCGGCGCCAGCACGGTGCTCTCGCCCTTCCGCGACGCGGCCAATTACATCGGTTCGACGTTCAGCGCCAAGTCGACGCTCGCACGCGTCCAGCGCGAGAAGAACCAGCTCGTCACCGAGCTCGCCGCGGCCAACCAGCGGGCGAACCAGAATGCCAAGGCCGCAGAGATCCTCAACGTCGACAGGAACTACAACCTTTCCCAATACGGGCCCAAGATCGCCGATGTGATCGGCGAGGACCCGTCGCTCTGGTACCGGACCATCACTCTCGACCTGGGGACGAGCTCGGGCGTGAACCTGTACGACCCGGTGGTGGGTCCCGGCGGCCTGGTCGGCGACGTCTCCAAGCTCAGCTCGGACGAGTCTGTGGTGTCGTTGGTCACCTCACCGGACTTCTCGGTCGGCGCGACCATCCAGAACACGTCAGGGGCCTCGGGCCTGATTCAGCCGCGGGTGGGGGATCCCAGCACGCTGATGCTGAATGACCTGCCGGCGACCGCGAACGTCTCCAACGACCAGCTGGTCGTGACGAGTGGCTTCAGGGACAAGAACGACCCGACCATCGAGTCCTTCGCGCCAGCCGGCATCCCGATCGGCACGGTCTCCAGCACGAACCCCCAGAGCAGCGTGCTCGAGAACCAGCAGGTTCAGGTCACGCCGCTGGCCGACCTGCAGTACCTCAGCCTCGTGCAGATCCTGACCAAACCGCACAGCGGTTAGCGCGCTGCCGGCTCGGCGATGAACAACACCGACTCCAATCTCCACCTGGCGCTGCGCATCGCGGTCGTCGCGTTCATCGCCGTGTTGATCCAGGATGCGGTCGTCTCGCAGATCTCGCTGTTCGGCGTCACCGCCGACGTGACCGCCCTGGTCGTGATGTCGGTCGGGCTGCTTGCCGGCTCGATGCCGGGTGCGATCACCGGCTTCTGCGTCGGTCTGTTCGTCGACATCGTGATGTTCCAAACGGTCGGCGTCAGCTCGCTGCTGTTCATCACGATCGGTTACTGGTCGGGGCGGCTGCGCGAGCTGCGCGACCCCTCGCACGGGCTGATCCCGCTCGCCCTGGGTGCGATCACCACCGGCTTTGCCGGTGTGGGCATGGCCGTGATGCAGTTCCTGCTGGGCGTCGATGCGCCCGTCAGCTGGCTTCTGATCCAGCAGATCATCCTGCAGGTGCTGGTCAACTGCCTGATCGCGCTGCCCGTATACGAGGTCGTACGGCGCTTCCTCTACCGCGCGCTGCCGCGTGATCCGCGCGCTCGCCGGCGCCGCGCCTACACCACCTCGCTGAGCCCGTTGCAGCGGCCGTCCGAGCGGCTCGGTGGCGCACGGGTCAGGACACGCTGATGCTCGGCCCCATCGACGAGCGCACCCCGCCGATGACACCGCAGCTGGCGCTGCGCGTCGCCATGATCGGCGGCCTCGCGCTGCTGCTGTTCGCGATCATCTTCTTCCGCCTCTGGTTCCTGCAGGTCCTGTCCGGGACCAAGTACGTGGCCGAGGCGCAGAACACGCAGGTGCAGCACGTCAGCGTTGCCGCCCCGCGCGGCACGATCGTGGACTCAACGGGTACGACGCTGGTCCAGTCGGTGCGCGTGCCGTCGATCCAGATCGCGCCGAAGAGCCTGCCCGCGCCGGTCGTGCTCGACGGGCGCCTGAAGCTGCCGGTGGCGCTCCCGGCGCGGGACGGCGCCCTCTTCAGCCGGCTCGCGAAGCTGATCGGATTCTCGACCAAGCCGCATCGCTGCACCTACACGGTCTACTGGACCAGGGGGCCGGTCAAGTACGTCACCCAGCTGCCCACGGTCGCCTGCCGGGTCGCCGGGAGCGTCGCCCAGGCCCCGTTCGCCAATGTCACGGTCAAGACCAACGTCCCGACATACATCCAGGATTACATCCAGGAGCGCATCACCAAATATCCGGGCGTGCTCACACAGGACACCTACGTCCGCAAGTACAAGCTCGGAGATGCCGGCGCGCAGACGTTCGGCACCCTGAACCAGATCAGCCCCAAGGAACTCAAGGTCTACAAGAACGTCAAGCAGGGCGACATCGTCGGCCAGTCAGGCCTCGAGGCCGAATACAACCAGTGGCTGCAGGGGATCGACGGCACCGAGGGCGTCAAGGTCAACGCCCAGGGCCAGTTCCAGGGCTACGCCAAGGGCACTCCGGTGCACATCGGCGACACGCTCAAGCTCTCGCTCAACTCTCAGCTCGAGAAGGTCGGCCAGCAGGCGCTCGCGGATTCGGTCAGCGCCCGCGGCGGCAAGGGCGGCGCCTTCGTCGCGATGAACCCGGAGAGCGGCCAGATCTACGCGATGGGGTCCAATCCGACCTACAACCCGGCTCTGACCTCGTCGTCGATGTCGTCCAAGTCGCTGAAGTTCTTCAACGACCCGGCCAACAACACGCCGCTGCTGAACCGCGCGATCGACGGTCAGGGACCTGACGGATCGACCTTCAAGGTGATCACGGCGACGGCGGCGCTGGAGGGTGGCGTCTGGGGCCTGGATCAGATCTACGACGACAACGGTGAGTTCTGCTTCACGCCGAATGCACCAACGTCGGACTGCCGGCGCAACGCCGGTGGCTCTGCCTACGGAGCGGTGAACATGGTCACCGCAATCCAGGACTCTGTCGACACCTTCTTCTATAACCTCGGCGACATCCTCGACACCAAGCCAATCGCGACCTACGCGCACACCAACGGCGGTGCGCTCCAGAAATGGGCATCCGCGTATGGCATTGGCAGACCGACAGGCGTGGACGTACCGGGCGAGTCCGTGGGCTCAATGGCGTCTCCAGGCTCGTTCCAGGCCCTGTGGAAGCGCGAGATGCAGTGCGAACATGCCACCGGCCCATACAAGGGGCGCGCGAAGGTTCCCGCGGTAGTCAAGAACGGCTACGTGCTCTCAGGCGGCTGCCACATTGCTGACACGGACGTGTGGACGGTCGGTGACAACGTCAACGCCGCCGTCGGCCAGGGCGACGTCCAGGTCACCCCGATGCAGCTGGCGGTCGTCTACTCGGCGATCGCCAACGGCGGCAACATCGTCACACCGCACCTGGCGCAGGACATCCAGTCACCGACCGGGCAGATCATCCACACCTTCAACGGTGGGATCAGGCGGCACCTGAAGATCGACCCGACCTACCTGGCGGCGATCCAGCAGGGGCTGCGGCAGGCGGTGACCTCCGGAACCTCCGCCGACACGCTCGGCAGCTTCCCCAAGCAGGTCTACGGCAAGACCGGTACCGCGCAGTACTTCACCCTCCAGGGCGCCGAGACAGACAGCGCCTGGTATGCCTGTTACGTGCCCGCGAGCGCCACCAGCAAGCCGATCGTCGTCGCCGTCTGGGTGCAGAATGGTGGCTACGGTGACGTTGCCGCGGCACCGGTGGCGCGCATGATCCTGGGCCAGTGGTTCTTCGGCAAGCCCGGCAAGTTCCAGGTTGGAGCGAACACGACGCTATGAGCGTGACCCCGATCCAGATCACTGAGGAGCCCAAGGGCGGCGGCACGACCGGTCACCTGCTGCGGATCGACCCGCTGCTGCTGCTGGCCGGTGTCGGCCTCTCCGGCTGCTCGGTGCTGGTGCTGCACGCGCTCAACCTTCAGCCCTACACCGGCGAGTACAAGCGCCAGGCGATCTTCGCCGCGCTCGGCGTGCTGCTGTCGCTGGTGATCAGCCGCTTCGACTACTCGCGCCTGCGCGAGTTCCGCTACATCACCTACGGGCTGATGATCCTCCTCAACCTCGCGGTCTTCGCCTTCGCCGCGCCTTCGGGAGCCGGGGTTCAGGCACAGCGCCGCATCCCCCTGCCTGGCTTCACGTTCCAGTCGTCGGCCTTCGGCATGCTCCTGCTGATCCTCGCGCTGTCGGCGTTCGCGGTGGAACGCTCGCGCCGGATGAGCGAGCACCGCACCACGGCACGCATCCTGCTGCTGGCGCTGATCCCGGCGATGATCGTGATGCGGCAGTCGGACCTCGGCGACGCGCTGATCTACGTGCTGATCGGCGTCGCCGTGCTGTTCTTCCTCGGTACCAGCTGGAAGCACCTGACGGCGCTGGCGGCGCTGGCGGTCGTCGCCTCGGTGATCGTGCTCACGGTCGCTCCGGCGATCGGGGTCAATGTGCTGCAGAGCTACCAGAAGCAGCGACTCACAACCTTCATCAGCCCACCCGCGCACTGCATACCCGCCAAGGACCCCTCCTGCTACCAGCTGGATGAGGGCCTGATCGCGCTCGGCTCCGGCCAGAAAACCGGCACCGGCCCCGCGAAGGCGAGCCAGGCCACGGGCGGCTTCATCCCGGAGGCGGACAGCGACTTCATCTTCGCGGCCATGGGGGAGATGTACGGCTTTGCCGGCGCCGCGATTGTGCTGGCGCTGTACGCATTGCTGATCTGGCGTACGTTGCGGATCGTGACGATGGCCAAGAACCTCTACGGGACGTTGATCGCGGGGTCGATCCTCGCGATGTTCATGTTCCAGATCTTCCTGACGATCGGGATGAACCTGGGCATCATGCCTGTCACCGGAATCCCCCTGCCGCTGATGGCCTATGGCGGATCCTCGGTGCTCACAACCTTCATAGCCATCGGCCTGCTGCAGTCGATCTACGTCCAGGCACGGATCTCATCGGCCGGCAAGGCGAGGGTTCTAATCGTTTGACGGCCGCGGTGCAGCGCATCCCGCGAAGCCGCCGCCGCCCCACTTAGCCTGAGCGCTTCGAGCCTCGGGCGAATAACTCAAAGGAACAACAAAAGTGAAGAAGCAAGTGTTGGTTAACGTCGACCGTGGCGAAACACGTGTCGCGCTGCTCGAGGGGGCCGGCGAGACGCCGGCCCAAAAGACAACAACCACCGCCGGCTCGCGCCGGCGCCGGCGCACGACCACCCCCGCCGCGGGCTACAGCGTCGCCGAGCTCTATCTGGAGCGCCGTGGTGCGCGCTCGATCGTCGGCAACATCTACAAGGGGCGCGTGGACAACGTGCTGCCGGGCCTGGAGGCGGCGTTCGTCGACATCGGGCTGGACAAGAACGGCTTCCTGCACGTCGATGAGATCGTGCTGCCCGGCGTCGAGGCGCCGCGGCGCGGGCGCGGCTCCGGCCGTGACGCCACGCAGATCGCCGAGCTGCTGAAGCCCGGCCAGGAGATAGTCGTGCAGGTCGTCAAGGACCCGCTCAAGACCAAGGGCGCCCGACTCTCGATGGATCTCACGATCGCCGGCCGCTACATGGTCTACGCCCCCTACGGCGAGGGTGTCGGCGTCTCCCGCCGGCTCGACGACCACGAGCGCGACCGCCTTCGCAAGGAGGCCGCCAAGCTCGACCTCGAGGGCGCCGGCGCGATCATCCGCACGGCAGCCCAGGGGGCCAAGCGGCCCGACCTCGAGCGTGAGCTGCAGTATCTGTTCAAGCTCAACGAGGTCCTGAAGAAGCGGGTGCAGGACACCGACGCTCCGGCGCTGGTCTTCCAGGAGGCGGACCTCTCGGTGCGCGTCGTCCGCGACATCTACTCGGGGGAGTTCGAGCGCGCCATCGTCGACGACGAGAAGGCGCATCACCGCCTCGTCTCGTTCTTCTCGCGCACCGCACCGGAGCTGGTCGATCAGGTCGAGCTGTGGACGGAGGAGAAGCCTCTGTTCGAGGCCTTCGCGGTCGACAAGGTGCTCGACTCGACGCTCTCACGCCGGGTCGACCTGCCAAGCGGCGGCTACCTCGTGATCGACTACGCCGAGGCGTTGACCGTGATCGACGTCAACTCCGGCAGCTTCACCGGCAAGGGCAAGGCCGCCCGGCTCGAGGACACGATCACCAAGACCAACCTCGAGGCCGCCGACGAGGTCGTGCGCCAACTGCGCCTGCGTGACATCGGCGGGATCATCGTCATCGACTTCATCGACATGGCCCGCGCCCGCAACCGCGATGCCGTGCTGAAGACGCTGCGCAAGGCGCTCGACGAGGACCGCACCAAGACCTTCGTCGTTGAGATCTCGCCGCTGGGTCTGGTCGAGATGACTCGCCAGAACGTCACCGAGGGCGTGCGCGAGATCATGACCCGCCCCTGCCCGACCTGCCACGGGGAGGGCGTGATCAAGTCCGAGGAGACGATCGCGATCGAGTTCGAGCGCCGCATGCGCGAGCTCGCCCCACACGTCGAGAGTGAGGCGCTGCTGCTGCAGATGAACCCGCGCGTCAGCCAGGAGTTCACCGGTCACGACGCGCGCGCGCTGCGCGCGATCGAGGCCGATACCGGTAAGTGGTTCCACTTCGAGGGCTCCGAAGGGCTGCCGCTCGAGCACTTCGCCGTGCTGATGGAGGCCGACCGCGAGCAGGTGCTCGAGCGGGCTCTGCCGTTCCGCGAGGGCGAGGAAGTCTACCTCGAGATCATCGAGCCGCATATGTACAGCGCCGGCGATGCCGTCGCCAAGGTCGACGGGTACATCATCTCGGTCAAGGGAGCGGAGAACTCGGTCGGCCTCAAGCGGCTCGTGCGGATCGATCAGGTCGACCGCACCGAGGCGATCGCGGTACTGATCGACCAGCCGCCGGTCAGGCCGGCGGCGCCCAAACCCAAACCCAAGCCCGAGCCCGCCAAGCCCGTCGCGCGGCGCCGGCGCACATCCGCGAAGCCGCCCGTGGAAGCGGTGGAGATCGAGGCTGAGCCGGTCATGCGCGACGATTCGGAGGAGTTGGAGGACGCGGCCGCGGAGCTGGAGGCCGCCGCCGACGCAGCCGCGGGCGGCGAGGATGAGACACCGAAGCCGCGCGCGACCCGTAGCCGCTCACGCAGCCGCCGAAGCACCAAGGCCGCCGCGGATTCACCCGGGGATTCACCCGCGGAGGCTGCAGCGGAGATCGATCCCGAGGCCGCTGCTAACGTGGACCGCGCAGAAACCGCCGACGAGTCGGCTGGAAATGACACCGATGGCGTAGAATCAGCCGTCCGGCGTCGTGGCCGGCGCGGAGGGCGTCGACGTTCCGCGGCCCAAGCCGGCTCGGCTCCACCGGCCGACGAATCTTCCTCAGAGTGATCATGTACGCAATCGTCAAAACAGGCGGCAAGCAATACCGCGTCCAGGAGGGTGAGAACCTGCTCGTTGAGCGGCTCCCCGCCAAGGACGGCGAGAGCGTGTCGCTGACCCCGCTGCTCTACGTCAACGGCGACCAGGTCCTCGACGGTGAGGACCTCGCCAAGGTGCAGGTCGCTGCGACGGTCATCGGCCACGAGCGTGGCCCCAAGCTCCGTATCGTCAAGTTCAAGCCGAAGCGGGGCTACAAGCGCCGCAATGGTCATCGTCAGGAACTGACGCGGATCGAGATCAAGAACATCAAGCTGGCCGCCGGAGCATCGCGCTCGAAGGCCAAGGCTGCCGCCCAGGAGACCGAAGATGGCGCATAAGAAGGGCCTCGGCTCATCCCGCAACGGTCGTGACTCCAACGCCCAGCGCCTTGGCGTCAAGGTCTTCGCCGGTCAGACCGTGACCGGCGGCGAGATCATCGTGCGCCAGCGCGGCTCTCGCTTCAAGGCCGGTAACGGCGTCGGCATGGGTAAGGACGACACGATCTTCGCCAAGTCGGCGGGCGTCGTGCAGTTCAAGACCGGGTGGCGCGGACGCGTTATCTCGGTCGAGCCGACCGACGCCGCCTGACGCCGTTCAGACGGCGCCGGCCTCCGCGCCACCACCGAGTACGGCCGTGCATTGCGGGCAGCGGCGCGCCTGCGCCGGGATCTCCATAGTGCACTCCGGGCAGTGCTTGATCGACGTGTCGGGCTTCTCGAACCGCTTGATCACGGTCTCGTACGGCTTGATCACGAAGAAGAACACCGCTGCGGCCACGCTGGCGAAGGTGATCAGCGCGTTGATGAAGTCGCCGTACTTGAACTCGCTGTTGTTGATCGTGAAAGTCAGGTTTGCGAAGTTCGGCTTGCCGAAGATCAGCGCGATGATCGGCGTGATGAGGTCGGCGACGAGGGCCTTGACGAGCGCCGAGAACACGAGTGCGATCACCAGCGCTACCGCGGTGGTGACGAGATTGCCCTTCAGTATGAAGTCCTTGAAATCCGCGAGTAGTCCCTTCATGCGCCTCGCCTCCATGTGTCGTTGGGCCAACCCTGCGCGGAAGCCTAAGGGGTGTGTGGGACGCTTGCGCAATTACCCTGTGTGAACATGAAGGACAGAGCACGAATCCACGTGGAGGCCGGCGGCGGCGGTGACGGTTGCATGAGCTTCCGGCGCGAGGCGCACGTGCCCAAGGGCGGCCCCGATGGGGGTGATGGCGGCCAGGGTGGCGATGTCGTGCTCGTCTGCGACGACTCCTACCGCGACCTCGAGCACTTCCGCCGCCAGGCGCACTTCAAGGCCAAGCGCGGAGTCCACGGCCAGGGCTCGCAGCGCCACGGCGCCGATGGCGAGACGCTCGAGATCCCCGTGCCTCCGGGCACCGAGGTCCTGATCGAGGCGGACGGCACCCAGCACGACCTGACCAGGGCCGGACAGCGCGCTGTGGTCGCGCGCGGTGGGTCGGGCGGCCGCGGCAACCGCCACTTCTCGAGCTCGACCCGCCAGAGCCCGCGCTTCGCCGAGCGCGGCCTGGCCGGGGACGAGAGCTGGCTGACGCTGCAGCTCAAGCTGCTCGCCGACGTCGGCCTGATCGGCCTGCCCAACGCCGGCAAGTCGTCGCTGATCTCGCGCCTGACGCGGGCGACGCCGAAGATCGCCGACTATCCCTTCACCACGCTCGTGCCGGCACTCGGAACGCTGCATCACGACGACCGCCAGCTCGTGATCGCAGACATTCCGGGGCTGATCGAGGGCGCCGCCGATGGGGTCGGGCTCGGCCATGACTTCCTCGCCCACGTCGAGCGCACGCGCATGCTCGTGCATGTGCTCGACCTGGCCCCGCTGGACGGCTCCGACCCGGTCGCGAACTTCGACACGGTCGAGCGCGAGCTCGCGCTGTACCAGAAGCGGCTCGCGACGCTGCCGCGGATCCTCGCGCTGTCAAAGGCCGATCTGGTCACGCTCGAGGAGGGTGAGCGCGCCCGCGCCGAGTGGCAGCAGCGCATCGGGGAGGCGGTGCCGGTGATCCTCACCTCCTCGGCCACGCGCCAGGGGCTCGACGAGCTCTCCACCGAGCTGCTTCGCCGGGTGCCCGTGCTGACCGCCTTTGGCACGGGTGCGGGCCAGCGGGCCAGCACCCGTGGAGAAGCCGATGACGACCTCTCCGGCCAGCGGGTCGACGGTGGAGAGCGCACGCCGCTGCACGATCTGCCAGAGCATCGCGTCTTCCGTCCCGCTCCGAGCCGCGGCTTCCGCATCGCGCGCAACGACGAGGGTGCCTATGTTGTCGAGGGCGAAAGCATCGACAAGCTCGTCGCGCGCTACGACCTCGAGAACGAGGACGCGCTGATGCACCTCGAGCGGCGGCTGCGCGGGCTCGGGGTGATCCGCGCGCTCGAGGCCGCGGGCTTTGAGCCGGGCGATGACGTGGAGATAGCGGGGACCGTCTTCGAGCTCGATCCGTAATCTGGAGCCTAGATGAGCTCCGTCGTGATCAAGCTCGGCTCGAGTGTCGTTGCAAACGATGACGGCAGCGTCCGGATCGAGGTGCTGCAGCGCATCTGTGATGACGTCGCGCTGCTGCATGCCCGTGGCTATGAGCCGATCGTCGTCACCAGCGGCGCGATCGCGCGCGGACTCGGCGTGATGGCGATCCCGGCATCGCAACGGCCCAAGGCGATCGACGAGCTGCAGGCGGCCAGTGCGATCGGCCAGGGCAAGCTCTACCGCGTCTACGACGAGCTGTTGCAGGAGCGCGGCGTGCCGAGCGCTCAGGTGCTGCTCACGTTCTTTGACATGAGCGCCCGCACGCACTACCTCAACGTGCGCCACACGCTCGCCAAGCTGCTCGAGTGGCGGGTCGTGCCGGTCATCAACGAGAACGACACGACCACCACCGACGAGATCTCCTTCGGCGACAATGACTTCCTCGCGGCGCAGGTCGCGATCCTGGTGGGCGCCGAGCGGCTGCTGCTGCTGACCAACACCGATGGCGTGTTCACCGCTGACCCGCGCACCAATCCGGCCGCGGAGCTGGTAACGCGGATCGAGCGCATCGAGGAGCTCGAGGCGCTGCAGATCACTGAAGGCCCGTCACTGCTCGGCTCGGGCGGGATGCGTTCCAAGGTCGTCGCAGCGGAGATGGCTACGGCCGCTGGGATCCCAACCGTGATCGCCAATGGCCAGCTCGCCGGGACGATCAGCGCCGCGGTGCAGGGGGAGGAGCTCGGCACGACCTTCCTGGCGGCGGACGACCGTGTCTCGAGCTTCAAGCTGTGGCTGAAGTACGCCAAGCCGGCGCGCGGGCGTGTGCAGATCGATGCCGGGGCCGCGCGTGCCCTGCGTGAGAGCGGCACCAGCCTGCTCCCTGTCGGCGTGGTCGACGTCAGCGGCAGCTTCGAGGCGGGCGATGCGATCGAGGTCACCTCCGGCGATCAGCAGGTCGGCAAGGGGATCAGCAACTACTCGGCCGATGAGCTGCGGCGGGTGCGCGGGATGAAGTCGGCGGCCGTGCGCGAACTGCTGCCGCGCGCCAGCGATGAGGCCGTGCACCGCGACTACTTCGTGCTTGCGTAGTCTTTAGGAACCAATGGCCACCGCCACCGAGACAGTCTCAGAGACCTGCGCCGCCGCCAAGCGCGCGTCGCGCACGCTGGCGACACTCGGCTCGGACGTGAAGAATCGCGCGCTCGAAGCGATCGCTGACGCGCTGGTGCAGCGCACGCCGGAGATCCTGGATGCCAACGCGCGCGACCTCCAGGCGGGCCGTGAGGCCGCGCTCAGCTCGGCGCTGCTCGACCGCCTGGCGCTCGATCCGGGGCGGATCGTCGCGATCGCAGAGGGTGCCCGCAGGATCGCGGCGCTTCCCGACCCCGTCGGTGAGGTCATGGACGGGTTCCGGCTCCCCAACGGGCTCGATGTGCGCAAGGTGCGGGTGCCGCTCGGCGTGGTGGCAGTCGTCTACGAGGCGCGTCCGAACGTGACGATCGACTCGGCCGCCCTCTGCCTGAAGTCGGGCAACGCGATCGTGCTGCGGGGCTCGAGCTCCGCCGCGCATTCCAACGCGGTGCTGGCCGGGATCGCGGCCGATGCGGCCGTGTCCGCCGGTCTGCCGGCCGGTGCGATCTCGCTGATTGCCGGCGGTGACCGCGACGAGCTGCGCGAGCTCGCCACTCAGAGCGGCGTCATCGACCTGATCATCCCGCGCGGCGGGGAGGGGCTGAAGGCGGCACTCAAGGGTGTCGCGACGGTTCCGGTGATCTTTGCAGCCTCGGGCAACTGCCATGTCTACGTCGACCGCAGCGCGGACCTCGAGACCGCGCAGGAGATTGTCGTCAACGCCAAGGTGCAGCGCCCGGGCGTCTGCAACGCGGCCGAGACCCTGCTCGTCCATGCCGATGTGGCGGACGCGTTCCTGCCACGTGTGCTGCACGCCCTGCACGACTCCGGCGTCGAGCTGCACGGCGACGGCCGCGTGCGCCTCACAGTCGCTGATCTGCCGATCCGCGCCGCGACAGCGGAGGACTGGGACACCGAGTACCTCGCTCTGGAGATGGCGGTCGCGGTGGTCGACAGCGTCGAGTCCGCGATCGAGCACATCAACCTGCACGGCAGTGGTCATTCGGAGGCGATCGTCACGGCTGACACCGCTGCTGCCCGCGCCTTCGAGCTTGAGATCGACGCCGCCTGCGTGTACGTGAACGCCTCGACCCGCTTCACCGACGGCGGTGAGTTCGGGATGGGCGCGGAGATCGGCAACTCGACGCAGAAGCTTCATGTGCGCGGGCCGATCGGACTGCGCGAGCTGTGCACCTTCAAGTACCTGGTGGAGGGCGCAGGCCACATCCGGGTCTGACCGCCTCCGAGCCCCCGGCCATCCCGATTTCCCTGAGTCGCGAACGCATCGGCATCCTCGGCGGGACCTTCAACCCGCTGCACATAGGTCATCTGATCTGCGGTCAGGAGGCCCACCTGCAGCTGCGGCTCGACCGCGTGATCCTGATGCCGGCCGGCCAGCCACCGCACAAGCGCCTGGAGGAGGATCCCGGCGCTCAGCACCGGCTCGAGCTCTGCCGCCTGGCGGTGGCCGGTGATCCGCGCTTCGAGGTGTCCGACCTCGAGCTGCGCCGCGATGGGCCGTCCTACACGGTCGATACGCTTGCGGCACTGAACTCGATAGAGCCTGATAGTGAGCTGTTCCTGATCGTCGGCGGTGACGTCGCAGCAGGGCTGCCCACGTGGCACGAGCCTGAGCGCGTGCTCTCCCTGGCTACACTCGCTGTAGCAAAGCGCCGTGGTACCCAGCGAGAGTCGATTGACAGCGCCCTCGCAGGTCTCAGAGGCGGTGAGCGGACGGAGTTCTTCCGCATGCCGGGGATCGAGGTTTCATCGACCGAGATCCGCCACCGAGTGCAGGAGCAGGAGCCGATCAAGTACCTCGTCCCGGACCGGGTCGCGAGCTACATCGACGAGCACCGTCTATACGGAGGTCGTACAACATCATGACGATGACGCCTGAAGAGATCACCAAGTACGTCGCAGAGTTCGCCTCGGACGCCAAAGCCGAAGAGATCGTCCAGCTCGATCTCCGCGGGCTGACGTCCGTCGCCGACTACTTCCTGATCTGCACCGGACGCAGTGACCGTCAGGTGAAGGCGATCCACGACCGCATCCATCTCGGCATGAAGAACGAGCACGGGACGCTGCCGACCCGCGTCGACGGCGCCGCCCAGGCGCAGTGGGTGCTTATGGACTACGGCGACCTGATCGTCCACATCTTCACGCCCGAGATGCGCGATTTCTACCGGCTCGAGCAGCTCTGGGGCGAGGCCCCGAGCGAGAAGCTCGAGTTCGCCGTGGCCTGAGCGGCTCGCGGCCCCTAAACCCCCTAAACCGCCCTAAACCGCAGACAGCAGCTTCGGTGCCACCTGCTTCTTGCGGCTCATCACGCCCGGGAGTGTGAGCTTGCAGCCTTCGGGCTCGACGCCGAAGGCTCGCGCGACGGCGGCGACATCGCCATCGACCAGGAGGTCGGTGACCTTGTCGAGCACGTCGGTCACCATCAGCGCATAGAGGACCACCTGCCGGTTGGCCCGCTCACGCTGCATCGCCGTGATCAGCTCGTGCTCGCGTTCGAGCAGACCCTTGCCGACGACCTCGACCTGAGCGATCAGAAACTGGTTGCCGTTGCCCGACTGGTAGGTCTTGGCATCGCGCTTGACCAGGTCCTCGGCCGCGACGCCGGAGACATCGGAGGTCTCGGCGAACATGCGCCGCCCGTAGTCATGGGCGTCGAGCTCGAGCACGCGCTCGAGGTACTCGACCACCGCCGTGTCGCGGTCGGTGGTCGTGGGCGAGTTCAGGATGACCGTGTCCGACAGCACCGCGGAGAGCAGCACCATCGCGGTCGAGTGGGTTGGCTCGACCCCGCTGCGCCGGAAACGCTCGACCACCAGCGTGGCGGTCGAGCCGACCGGATCGAAGGTCGCCGCCACCGGGACCTTCGTCTCGATCGAGCCGATGTGGTGGTGGTCGAGGATCTCGACGATCTCGGCCTGCTCGATGCCCGGCACGCTCTGCGCCTGCTCGGCGTGGTCCACGAGGATCACCCTGCGTCGCATCGGCGAGACCAGATCGGAGCGGGTCAGCAGCCCGATCGGATGCTGGCCGTCGTCGCAGACGATCGCGGCGCCGTGATGCGAGTCCTTGATCTGCTCGGAGACGTCGCTGATCAACTCGTCGGTACTGGCGACGATCTGATCGTTCTCCATCAGTTCCCTGCACGGGGCCGCAAGCGTGATCATGCGGGCGGCCACGTACGTGTCGAGCGGCGAGATGACAACCGCCGTGCCCTTGCTCCGAGCGAGCTCGAGCACCTCGTCGGCGGGGCGTCCGCCGTTGGCTACCACCAGCAGCGCGAGGTCGCGCTCGAGCACGTGCAGCTGGGCGCGGGCGCGGTCGCCGACGACGACGATGTCGGACTCGTCGATGCCGGTCTCGGTCTCGACCGAAGAGGCATGCACCCAGATGCGCCCGGTCAGAGCGCGGTCGGCCCCGGTCAGCAGCTCGCCGTCCAGCACATCGACAACAGCGTGCAGATAGGTGGCCTCGCGCAGCGTCGAGCTCGTCCGTGACTCGCGCACGTAGCGGCGCGCCAGCGAGCGGGTGGTGATGATCCCGATCAGTACGCCGTCGTCGTCGATGACGGGCACCAGGTCATAGTCGGTGTGATCGAGCGCGAGGCCGGCCTCGCGAATCGGATCGCCCGCTTGCATGCTGGGGAACTCGGTCTGCATGAGGTCGCCGGCGCGCAGCCGGATGTGGGGCAGCAGCTCCGGATCCGGCGCGCCGGCCTGGTCGAGCACCCAGCGCGTCTGCGGGTTGATCTCGCCGAGTCTGACCGGGACGTAGAGCGTGTTCGGATCCAGGCGCGACTTCAGTTCGGCGTAGCCGACGGCCGACCCGATCGAGTCGGTGTCCGGGTTGCGGTGACCGGATACGTATACAGGTGTCACCCGCTGATTATCCCCAGCTTGCACCGATTTTGTGCCGTCGGACGATTGCTTGCAAGGCCCGGTGACTGGCGCCGCGCGCTCACGGCCGGTACCGTGCCGCGCGAGACACGCCGCCACCGGGGCGGAATTTCCGAGGAACGGAGCAAGCATGCCTTCGGCACCCAAGATCCTGCCCACTCAGATCCCAGAGGGAACCTCCACGGGGATCCGATACCGGCTCGAGGGTGAGCTCGTGCCCGTGTTGCATATGGCGCTGGACGGCAGCATGCCGGTGTATTTCGAGCATCACGTCCTACTGTGGAAGTACCCGAATCTCCAGATCGGGCTGCACCCGTTGCGCAAGGGACTTGTGAAGCGAGTCTTCGCGGGCATGCCACTGCTGATGCTGCAGGTCGAGTCCGGCGGCGAGGTCGCATTCAGCCGCGACGCCCCCGGACACGTCGTGGCCCTGCATCTGCAGGCCGGCGAGGGTGTCCAGTTGCGCGAGCATCAGTTCCTGGCCGCGACCCAGAACATCGAGTACGACTTCACCCGCATGAAGGGCTTCGCCAACATGATGTTCGGCGGCGGCTTCTTCATCGACCAGTTCATGTGCACGAGTGGCGAGGGTGTCGTCTGGGTGCACGGCTACGGCAACGTCTTCGAGAAGACGCTCGAGCCCGGTGAGTCGATCGACATCGAACCGGGCGGCTGGCTCTACTACGACCACTCGGTCTCGATGAGCCAGGAGGTCTACGGCTTCAAGTCGGGCTTCCTCGGTGGTGCCGGCAGCCTCGTCTTCAACCGCTTCACAGGCCCCGGTCGCATCGGCCTGCAGAGCGCCTACTACCACCCGCCCGGAGCCGAGACCGGCGCCGGTGGGGGCCAGGCCCAGATGCAGCTCGGCGGCGGCGGGATGATGGGTGGGCTGCTCGGCGGACTACTGGACAATTGATGATTGCGATGACGTTCGCACCAGGTCATCTGCAACATAACCCGCTTCCATCGGGCGTCCTCGGCGCGCTGACGCTGACCGGCTACCAGTTGCTGGTCGACGTCGCCGGTGTCGGAGCAGGCCGGCTCGGGCCGCAGGCGTTCCTGCTGGTCGCGCCCGAGTCCGATGGCTCCCCCACCGAGGAGCTCACGCACATCTCCCTCCACCAGACGCGTCTGGGTAGCGAGCGGGAGGCAGCGGCCTACCAGCAGCTCGCCGCCCAGCTCGGTTATCTGAGACTCTCGGGGTACCGGTTGGCGCTCGAGCGGACCGGGTTGCGGTCGCGGATCGGCCTGGTCAACCCCGCGACCGGCGCGATCGCGATGCGGATCCCGGACAAGCATCCCGGCCGGTTGTTCGGCGGCGGGGGAAATGTGGTCTCGATCCTGGCGGCCGCGAAGCGCCTGCCACCGGCCGGACCGCCGCCGGACCTGCAGCGGCCGGAGCTGCTCCATCAGGCGCTGCTCGTGCTCGCCCTCGGTGACGAGTCGACCGGCGGCGCCGAGGCAGTCGCGCTCGCGGATCGAGCGCTCGAGCTCACCCAGGGCGATCCGACGCTCGATCCGAGTGCGGCGCTCGCGGCCGCCAGACAGGACCCACTCAGGCGGCCGGTGTGAGCCGTAGCCGTGGGCGGCCGTGGCGCGTGACGATCACCTCCTGGCCGGCGGCGACGATGTCCATCCAGTAGCCGAGCCGGTCCCGGAAAGGATTGGAGCCGACGGTCATGACCGTCGGCTCCAGTGAAGTCGGTGAAGTGGAGCTAACCGGGATCGAACCGGTGACCTCTGCCGTGCCACGGCAGCGCTCTCCCAGCTGAGCTATAGCCCCTTCGAAAGCGAATTCATCTGCAAGGTTAATACATGCGAGCTGGTTGTTGCGGGGCGGGGTAAGACGGAGCTGAACTGCGTGCCGTCCTGCGAACACCTCGGGAGGTAGCAAGAAGCTCTGGTCGATCTCTCCCGCATACACGGCGAACAGGTCGATCTCGTCTTCGGAATATGTCGTGCGCACCGCGCCCTGAGTGGAAAGGCGGTAGCCCCCGGTGTGGACGATTACGCAGTCCTTGGCGTCGCTGAGTCGTCCCCATTTGACCTGGACGCGATACACGTTGCTCCCGATCTCAAAGATCAGGTCAGCCCGCGAATGACCGCTCACAGGCATGTAAACGCCGACGTCCTGCTTGAGCGCCGCAGTGCGAATTGCGGACTCAGCGACCGCGCCTTTCGTGTTGCTGCTCCACTCTCTCATGGGAACACATGTTCGCATGAAGATCGGACGGGAAACCGCCCCCAAACGCTGCCGCTACGAACCCCGTGGAATGAACTCGGGCACGTCCAGATCGTCGCCCGGGTCGGCCTCGCGCGCCGACCGCGAACGGTCACCCGGTCGCCGACCGGAAGGCTCGAGCGCGCGCAGCTGCGAGCGCGAAGGATCGACCTTGTCGATCTTCTCCAGGTAGGTCGAGTGCACCGCCTGGACGTCGTTCAAAAGCCGTTCGGCGTTGCGCCGCAGCGACTCCCCGAGCTGCCGCACGTGATCGCCCAGCTCGACCCCATCGGCGCGCACGTCGCCCGAGAGCTCACGCGCGGAGCGCATCAGCTCGCGCGCCTTCTCGTCGGCCTCCTTGCGCGTCTTCAGGGCGGCATCGCTCGCCTCCGCCAACGTCGAGTCGGCGTTCTCCTGTGCGCGCGCGACGATCTCGAGCGCCTCCGATGTCGCCTTCTCCTTAGCCTCGCCGGCCTCCATGCGGATGCGGTCGGCCTCGGCCTGCGCGCGCGCAACGGTGTCCCGCGCGACGCGGCTCGCATCCTCGTGCGCGACACGCACGATCTCGGCCGCCTCCTCCTCGGCGGCCGCGACGCGGTTCTCGGCCGCGCGATCGGCCTCGGCGATGCGCGACTTCAGCCGTTCCTCGCCCTCGGCGCGCAGCTGCTCGGCGGTCTGCTCGGCGGCGGCGAGGATCGCGGCGACCTGGTCGGAGATGGATCTGCCTGCTTCTGGCATGCGCGCATCGTAAAGCCCCGATCGAGGACCCCCTGCAAACCCACCGGCAATCGATCCGCGCCCGGCAGCCTCTAACCTCACGCCGACGATGTCTGAACGCCGTTACGAAGCACGCGAGATCGAGGCCAGGTGGCAGTCGGTCTGGGCCCAGGAGGGCACCTGGGAGGTGGACAACCGCACGAGTCAGGCAACCGCGGGCATTCGATCCCACCCACCGGGCGGTACCACCCGTGCCCAATCTGACAAGTCCTACGTGCTCGAGATGCTGCCCTACCCGAGCGGCGAGCCCCACATCGGCCACCTCAAGAACTACGCGATCGGCGACGCGATCGCCCATTTCCGCCGCCGCACCGGCCACCGTGTGCTGCACCCGATGGGCTATGACTCCTTCGGGCTGCCCGCCGAGAACAACGCGATCAAGACCGGCGTGCACCCGCGAGTCGCGACCGAGCAGTCGATCGCCGCGTTCCAGAGGGCGTTCCGCTCGTGGGGGATCTCGATCGACTGGAGGCGTGAGATCGCGAGCCACGAGCCCGACTACTACCGCTGGACCCAGTGGATCTTCCTGCAGCTGTACAAACGGGGGCTCGCGTACAGGAAGGAGTCGGCGGTCAACTGGTGTCCCAACGACCAGACCGTGCTCGCCAACGAGCAGGTGATCGACGGCCGCTGCGAGCGCTGTGGGCACGAGGTCGAGCTCAGGCAGCTCGAGCAGTGGTTCTTCCGCATCACCGATTACGCCGACCGCCTGCTGGACGACCTCGACAGGATCGACTGGCCCGAGCACGTCAAGACGATGCAGCGCAACTGGATCGGCCGCAGCGTCGGCGCCGAGGTCAACTTCCGCTGCGCCGAGCTGGGGATCGACTATCCGGTCTTCACCACGCGCCCCGACACGCTGTTCGGCGCGACCTTCTTCGTGATGGCGCCCGAGCATCCCGACGTCTTCAGGCTCGCCGCCGGCACGCCCAACGAGCAGGCTGTCCATCAATACGTCAACCACGCCCTGACCGAGTCCGCCGAGGAGCGCGGTGACGCCGAGAAGACCAAGACCGGAGTGTTTCTGGGCCGAACCGTCACCAACCCGGTGACCGGTGAGGAGATCCCGATGTACGTCGCCGACTACGTGCTGATGGAGTACGGCACCGGCGCGATCATGGCCGTGCCGGCCCATGACGAGCGCGACCACGCATTTGCGCGCGCTTACGATCTCCCGATCCGCCAGGTGGTCGCGCCGAAGGACGGCTCAGCGGTCGACCTACGGACCGAGGCCTACGTCACCAAGGCCGACGATGCGATTCTCGTCAACTCCGGCGACTTCAACGGCCTCACTCCGAAGGCCGGCTTCGAGCGCATCGTGCACTGGCTCGATCTGGAGGGAATCGGCCACCCCTCTGTCAACTTCCGCCTGCGCGACTGGCTCGTGTCCAGGCAGCGCTACTGGGGTTGCCCGATCCCGATCGTCTACTGCGACGAGCACGGCATGGTGCCGGTCCCCGAGGACCAGCTCCCGGTGACCCTGCCCGAGGTTCAGGATTACCAGCCGCGCGGCCGTTCGCCACTGGCCACGGCGCAGGACTGGGTCAACACCACCTGCCCGCGGTGCGGCGGGCCGGCCCGGCGCGAGACCGACACGATGGACACCTTCGTCGACTCGAGCTGGTACTTCCTGCGCTACTGCGACGCGCGCAACGACGATCAGGCCTGGGATCCGGCGGTGCTACGCGAGTGGATGGGCGTCGACCAGTACATCGGCGGCGTCGAGCACGCGATCCTGCACCTGCTGTACGCGCGCTTCTTCGTCAAGGCGCTCGCCGACATGGACCTGCTCGACGTGCAGGAGCCGTTCAACGCGCTCTTCACGCAGGGCATGATCCTCGGCCCCGACGGCCAGAAGATGTCGAAGTCACGCGGCAACGTGATCCCGCCGACGCCGCTGATCGAGCGCTTCGGCGCCGACTCGGTGCGCACCTACATCCTCAACATGGGCCCGCCCGACCAGGACGCCGCCTGGAACGACAACGCGCTGAGCGGCGCGCACCGGCTGCTGTCGCGCCTGTGGACGCTCGGCTCGGAGCTTGGTGCTGGCGCCCGTGGCCCGCTGGCCACGGGCGACGCTGAAGCGGTGATCCAGCCCGCCGACCCCAGTGGTGACGGGCTGACGCTGGTGCGCAAGGCCAACTGGGCGATCGACCGCGTCACCTCCGAGTTCGTCGGGCGCTTCGGCTTTCACAACGCGATCGCGGCGGTGACCGAGCTGGTCAACGACCTCTACCGCTACCCGCAGGCCGATATTGAGGCGAGGAAGTTTGCGGTGGCGACGGCGGCCTCGCTGACGTTCCCGTTCGCGCCGCATCTCGGCGCCGAGGTCTTTGAGATGGTCACCGGGCGCCGTGCCTGGGAGGAGCCCTGGCCGGCTCCCGACCCGGCGATGCTGGTCGCCGACAGCTTCGAGCTCGTCTGCCAGGTCAACGGCAAGGTCCGCGACCGTGTGCGGGCGCCGAGCGGCTCCTCGCGCGAGCAGCTCGAGCAGTTGGCGCTGGCGGCGCCCGGGATCGTCGCGCACCTGGAGGGTCACGAGCTCGTGAAGCTGATCGTCGTGCCCGACAAGCTCGTCAACGTCGTCGTCCGCTAGCAGCGCGCGGCTCACGCTCGCGCCGCTAGGCCATCCGCTAGGCCGCCTCAGAGCCGGTGCCCCGCCGGGCGAGCCAGCCGTCCAGCAGCTTCGCGCCGGCGCTCAACCCGAGCAGCAACAGCGCGACCCAGACGCAGTCGACAGCGGCCTTGAAGTATCCGAGGTGCGTCACGTCGATGAACGGATACGGATACCAGTGCGCGAGCGCGCCCCGTATCAGCGTGAACGCCAGCCAGCAGATCGGGAAG
>DASZMI010000068.1:0-13895 GCA_035551915.1 Solirubrobacteraceae bacterium
GCTGCTGGGGAGGCCCAAGCTGCTGGGGAACGCCCAAGGTAACCGCGAGGGGCTCGGCCGAGACGGCCGGCCCCTCGAGCCCTTCTTGACCGGTTGCGATCCGGCGCCGCGGGGTGCTGATCGATCGTTTCGGGGAACTCAAGCTAGTGTTGAGTCGCCTTGACACCTAGTTACCCGAGGTATAGCCTTGCTAGGTATGAAAGCGGAAGAACTGAAGGGACACCTGGACGGCCTGATCCTGTCCGTTGTCTCGCATGAGTCGCTGCACGGCTATGCCGTGATCGAGTCGCTCAAGGCGCGCAGCGGGGGCAACCTGGCGCTGCCGGAGGGCACGGTCTACCCGGCGCTGCACCGTCTGGAGGCGGACGGCCTGCTGAAGAGCGAATGGTCGACGGCCAGCGGTCGGCGCCGTCGCGTCTACAGCATCACCAGGCGCGGGGAAAAAGAGCTGGGCGCGAGCCGTGAGCGGTGGCGCGCCTTCTCAAGCACGATCGAGGCGGTGCTCGCATGACCTACCTGAACGCTCTTGAGGGCGAGCTGACGGCAGCGGGGATCCCCGCAGTTCGTCGTCGCCGGATCCTCGCCGAGTTCGCGGACCACCTCCACGAGGACCCGGGCGCACAGCTCGGTTCCCCGCGCGAGCTCGCCCGTCAGTTCGCCGACGAGCTCGGAACCAGGCTCGCCCGCGCCGCGGCCTTCCGCGCCTTCGCGGCGCTGGCCTTCGCGGGGGTCAGCCTCGTTGCGATGTTCGTCGCGGTCGGCGGCAACCGGGGCCTGGGACTCATCCACCATCACCACGCCGCGACGCCGACCTGGACGATGCCGATCCTGCTGCTTGCGGCGGTCGCCTCGCAAGTCGCGCTCGCCGCAGGCGTGCTGGCGCTGCTGCGCGCCTGGCGCCTGCGCGATCAGCGCGTGATCAGCGCCGCCGATGCGACGGTGCTCGCGCGGCGCTCGGCGGTCGGGCTGCTCGGCGGCCTGCTCACGCTCGCGGCGCTGCCGGCCTGCGCCATCGCCTTCCCGCACGCGGCGGGCCACACCTGGACCGTCGTTGCCTGGATCGTGGCGGGTGCCGGCGTCGCGGGCCTCGGAGCGACCGCACCGGCCCTGATCAGCAGCTTCCGCCTGCGGCCGACGCGCGCCGGCGAAGCGGCCGACCTGATCGCGGATCTCGGCGGCTGGGTCCCGCGGGCGCTGACGCCGACTCGCTGTGCGCTGCTGCTCGCCCTCGGAATAGCTGCGCTGCTGAGCGCCCAGGGAGTGATCGTCGACGACCCCTACGATGGCGCCGCCCGCGGGATTGTGGACGCCATCGCCTGCCTCGGCGGCTTCGCGGTCCTCGGACGCTACCTGGGGCTGCGAACCACCACCCGGGAGGCCGCCCAGTAGTCTTTCGCGGCGACGGTGTCGCCGACGATCCCGATCCCACCGCATGACAAGCCGCTGACGGGCGGGTCGCCATTCCCGGCAATCGCCGATTACGCGTTCCTGTCCAACTGCCACACGGGCGCGCTGGTCGCGCCCGACGGCGGCGTCGAGTGGATGGGGGCGCCACGCTTCGACGCGCCCTCGATGTTCGGCGCGCTGCTCGACCGCCGCGCCGGCTCCTTCCGCGTCGGCCCCTACGGGATGGTCGTGCCCCTGACGGTGCGCTATGTCCCGGGCACGATGGTGCTCGAGACCACCTGGCTGACGCCTTCGGGCTGGATGGTCGTGCGCGATGGTCTCACGATCGGCCCCTGGCACGAGCAACACGACCATGGCGATGAGATCCGCACCCGCCCGCCCACCGACCAGGATGCCGACCACATGCTGGTGCGCCTGATCGAGTGCGTGCAGGGCAGCGTCCAGGTCGAGGTGATCTGCGAGCCGATCTTCGAGTACGGCAGCGAGGCGGCGCAGTGGGCCGTCCAGGACGGCAACTGGGGTGCCGCCGAGGCGACCTGCTCGACCGGCGAGAGGATCGCGCTGCACTCCGACCTGCGCCTCGGCATCGAGGGCAGCCGCTGCCGCGCCCGCCACACGCTGGTGGAGGGCGAGAAGCGCTACGTCGCACTCGGCTGGTCGAGCGGCATCGACGGGCCGCGCGACCTGCAGGACGCCGAGGAGCGGCTGCTCTACACCGAGCACTACTGGCGCGACTGGCTGGCCGGCGGGCGCTTCCCCGACCATCGTTGGCGCGGGCATCTGCACCGCTCGGCGCTGACGCTCAAGGGCCTCACCTATGCGCCCACCGGCGCAACCGTCGCGGCACTCACCACCTCGCTGCCGGAGACGCCGCAGGGCGAGCGCAACTGGGACTATCGCTACTGCTGGATGCGCGACGCGACCTTCACGCTCTGGGGCCTGCACGCGCTCGGCTTCGACTGGGAGGCCGACGACTTCATGCAGTTCGTGGCCGACCTCAGGCGCGACGAGGACGGCGGGCTGCAGATCATGTACGGGGTCGGCGGCGAGCGCGACCTGGCGGAGTCCACGCTCGATCAGTTCGGTGGCTACGAGGGCGCGCGCCCGGTGCGGATCGGCAACGGCGCCTACAACCAGAAGCAGAACGACGTCTTCGGCGCGGTGCTCGACTCGATCTACCTTCACACCAAGACCGGCGGCCACATCCCGCAGCGGCTCTGGGGCGTGATCCAGGACCAGGTCAAGTGCGCGATCGCCGTCTGGGACAAGCCCGACCAGGGGATCTGGGAGGCGCGCGGCGAACCCAAGCACTACGTCTCCTCGAAGCTGATGTGCTGGGTCGCGGCCGACCGTGGCGCCCGCCTGGCCGAGCGCGAGGGCGAGATGGAGCTGGCCAAGCAGTGGCAGGGCGTCGCCGACCAGATCCGCGATGACATCCTCGCCAAGGGCGTGTCCGATCGCGGCGTCTTCCGCCAGCACTACGACACCGACGCGCTCGACGCCTCGACGCTGCTGATACCGCTCAACCGCTTCCTGCCGCCCGATGACGAGCGCGTGCGCAACACCGTGCTGGCGATAGCCGACGAGCTCACCCAGGACGGCCTGGTGCTGCGCTACCGCACCGAGGAGACCGACGACGGTCTCTCCGGCGAGGAGGGCACGTTCCTGATCTGCTCGTTCTGGCTGGTCTCGGCGCTCTCGGAGATCGGCGAGCGCGAGCGCGCCGCGATGCTCTGCGAGCGTCTGCTCTCACACGCCTCGCCGCTCGGCCTCTACGCCGAGGAGCTCGACGCTCGCAGCGGCCGCCACCTCGGCAACTTCCCACAGGCGTTCACGCATCTGGCGCTGATCAACTCGGTGCTGCACGTGATCGCCGACGAAGAGGCCGGTTGACGGCGGCCGCTCCGGCGCGCGCCGTCACCGGTCACGGGAGCACGATCCGCGCCTCGTTGCCCTCACCGACGATCCGCGGCTGGATCGGCCTGACATCGTCGGCGTGGCGCCGCGCGTGCTCGAGCGCCTGCGCGGCCGAGGTGAAGCTGCCGAGCTGCTCGAGTTGCCTCTCGGTCGGCAGCGCCAGCAGCAGCTCGCCGGCCGCCGCCGCGGCGAGCGCGTCGAGCGGCGCCAGCCAGCGTGAGTTGACGATCTCGACGCCATCGACGCGCGCCTCGGCCGCCGCCGGCGCAGCGGCCAGGTAGAACCAGGTGTCGAAGCGGATCGGTGACTGCGCCGGCGTGATCCATCGCGCGAACGGCACCAGCTCGCTGCCCGGGGCGAGCGCGATCGCCGCCTCCTCGCGGAGCTCTCGCACCGCCGCCACTCGCAGCCCGGCCTGACCGTCGCCATCGGCGGCGTCGAGGGCGCCGCCCGGAAACACCCAGTGGCCCGCCATGAACCGCGCTGCCGGTGTGCGCTGGACCATCAGCAGCTCGAGCCCGCGGTGGCCGCCGCGCATCAGGATCACGGTGGCGGCTGCGCGCGGACTCACGCGTCGACCCTAGCGCGCGCGGCGGGCTGCCGGCCGCAGCCCTCGGCGCCGCAGACCCTCCGCTAAGCTCGGGCGCGTGAAGTTCATCTGTGAATCCTGCGGGTACATCTACGACCCTGAAGAGGGCGATCCCGATGGGGGCATTCCCGCCGGCACCGCCTTCGAGGACATCCCCGAGTCCTGGTTCTGCCCGGTCTGCGGGGCGCGCAAGGTCGACTTCACGCCCTGGGACGAGTAGCCGGCCCTGCGCCGGCGGGCGGGTGGGAGCGATCCGGCGGCTCGCCGGCCGCGGCTACTCGAGCACGATCAGCACATCACCCTCGGAGACGGCTTGGCCCTCGTGGCAGCGGATCTCCTTGACGACGCCGGAATCCTCGGCCTCGACGGGCATCTCCATCTTCATCGACTCGAGGACCACCACGGAATCGCCCTCCTCGACCGTGTCGCCGACCTCGACTTCGATCTTCCAGACCGTCCCGGTGATGTGAGCTTCGACGTCAGGCAACTGCGCTCTCCTCGCTCGTGGATTCCAGGTCGCGGCCAGCATAGTCCGCCGGCCCGCGGCATGCCGCACAGCCATGCGGTGACGGTGGAAACATGCAAATTGCGGGTTTCCGTCCGGGCATTGTTATTGACTACCTCACGCTGGATCAGTCTCAGTTCGATATCGAGGATCAAACAATGGATGGCTCGGGGCTGTTCGTGAGTTCGTGTAGTCGCCGGGAGCTTGCCCGGCGGCGGTCCGCCGGTCGCTTCTGGACCAGGCAGAACCTGCTCTGGATGCTGGGTCGGCTGGCGGGACCCGCGCGGCGCTCACCCCGCTGAAAGCTTTGCCCATGCCGGTGTCGTAGGCTGCTGGTTGTGACACCGGAGGAGAGTTCGTCGCCCGACCTTGATCTCGTCGCTGCCGCCCTGCGTGCCGATCTCAGCGACATCGCCGCATTCGTCGAGGGGCTCGCCACGCGGCTCGAGCTGGCTTTGCCCGGACTGGTGCAGGTGAAGCGCTCCAAGAGCGGCTTCCGCGGACCCAAGCACGTCAGCGAGATCGCCGTGGCGACTGGCGACGAGCGCCTGCAGCTGAAGCGCGACGGCGGCATCGTCCAGGCCACGCGCTGCCGCCTCTCCGGCGGGATCGTGATCAAGAAAGAAGAGCTCGGCATCGACACCTGGCTGTCGGCGCTCTCGGCTGCTGTTGCCCAACAGGCACAGCGGAGCGAGCGCACGCGGCTTGCGCTGCAGCAGCTCGTCCTCGACAGATAGGAGCAAGCGCCATGGGTTTCCTCGACCGTCTTTCCGACCAGTCCGGGCGCCAGCCGGGATCGGCGGGCGCCCGCCCGGGGCAGCAGTCAGACGGCCAGGCGGACGTCGATCTGAAGCCGGCGGATTACCGCGCGGGCTCGCTCGAGGGACTGCCCGCGTCCGGCCGTGAGCGCCTCGAGCGGATGAAGAAGGACATCGAACGTGGCTTCTTCACCAGCGACCTGTCGGTGAACGAGTTCCTGCTCGTCAAGGAGGCCGGCTTCGAGCCGCTCGGGCTGGTGCTCGGCAGCTCGATCTACCACATCGGTTTCCAGCAGGCCAACTGGAATCAGAACATGGAGATGCAGGTTCTGACCCAGGCGATGTACCACGCCCGCGAGCTGGCGATGACGCGCATGGAGGAGGAGGCCGACCAGCTCGGGGCCGATGGTGTCGTCGGTGTGCGGCTGACGATCGGCCGCTACGACTGGGGGGCCGACCTGGCCGAGTTCATCTCTGTCGGCACCGCTGTCAAGCACGCCGGCGGCGAGCTGCACCGCGCTCCCAGCGGGCGCCCGTTCAGCTCCGATCTCAGCGGTCAGGACTTCTCCACGTTGCTGCGCGCGGGTTACCGCCCGGTCGGGCTCGTGATGGGCAACTGCGTCTACCACGTCGCCCGCCAGGGAATGATGCAGTCGATGCGCAACGTCGGGCGCAACATCGAGATGACCAACTTCACGCAGGCCCTGTACGACGCCCGCGAACTGGCGATGGGTCGCATGCAGGCGGAGGCCGAGGCGGTGCAGGCGGGCGGCCTCGTGGGCGTGCGGTTGAACCAGGCCTCGCACGGCTGGGGCTCGCACGTGATCGAGTTCATGGCGATCGCGACCGCGGTGATCCCCACCAAGGACGACCATACGATCGAGAAGCCGGCGCTGGTGCTGCCGCTGAACGGCTGAGACGTCGGGCGACGAGTTGGCGGAGCGAGCATGGCTGAAGACGTCAAGATCAGGGCGCAGGTCTACAAGGATCCGCGCCCGGCGGAGACGTTCGACCGCCACCATGCGCGCGTACGGCGCCACCAGCCCGAGTGGATCTACGAGGTGGTGCGCGCGGTCACGGTCTGGATCGCGATCGTGTTCTTCCGGACCGAGGGCTACGGCGCCGAGAACGTGCCCAACGGCCCGCTGATCGTCGCGCCCAACCACGCCTCGTTCCTGGACCACTTCTTCACCGGCGCGTTCGTGCGTCGCCACATCCAGTTCATGGCCAAGTCACAGATGTTCGGGCGCCATCCGCTGAGCTGGATCTACAACCACGGCGGCGTCTTCCCGGTGCGCCGCGGGTACCACGACGAGGAGTCGTTCAAGACCGCCTTCACGATCCTCGGCCGCGGCGGTGCGATCGGCATGTACGTCGAGGGCGGCCGCTCACGCAACGGCTCCGTCGGCACCGAGGCCAAGGCTGGCATCGGCCGGCTCGCGCTCGAGTCGGGCGCCGCCGTCGTGCCGGTCGCGATCCTCGGCTCCCACCAGGTGCGCAACTGGAAGCGGCTGCGCTTCGCCAAGGTGGTCGTGCGCTACGGCAAGCCGTTCCGCTTCACGAAGATCGCCAACCCGACGCACGAGCAGCAGCAGTACGCGGCCGATCAGATCCTGCGGCGGATCCGTGCGCTGCACGCGGAGCTCGACCAGGCCGGGCGCAAACGGGCAGCCGCGGCCGCGCGTGCGAGCGTGATCGCCGAACGCTCGCCCTGAGATCCGGCTACTAATCCCGCGGCAGGTGCCCGTCGAGCCAGGCGACGAGATCACCCAGCACCTGCTCGCGCTCGGGCTCGTTGAGGATCTCGTGGAAGAGCCCCTCGTAGCGCTTGACGGTCAGATCCGTGCTGCTGATGTTCGCCGCCACCAGCTCGCTGCCGGAGGTTGGGCACAGGCGGTCCGCCGTTCCCCACATCAGCAACGTCGGCAGTGTGATCCGCCTGACGTCGGCGGCGAGCGTGCCCACGTGCGCGATGAAGTCACGTGCAACACCGGCGGGCACCGGCCCGTGATGGTTGAGCGGATCGGCGATGTAGGCCTTGACGACCTCGTGGTCCCGGCTGACCAGGCGCGGGTCGACCCTCGAGACGGGCGCCGCCGGGAACAGCACGCCGAGCAGCCTGCCGAGGGCGAGCAGCGCCGGACCGCCGTCGACCGCGGCCAGCGGCGCCGAGATCGCAAGCCCCGTCAGCCGCTGCTGGTGAGCCATCGCGTAGCGCAGCGCGATCGCCCCGCCCATGCTGTGCCCGAGCAGGAACTGCGGCAGCTCCGGGTGGCGCGCCCGCGCGACGCTCACGATCAGCTGGTTGAGATCCTCGACGGCGGCCCGCAGCGTAACCTTCCCGCGCTTGCCCGCTGACTGCCCGTGGCCGTGATGGTCGAGCCCGTAGACGGCGTACCCGGACTCGGTCAGCCGCGCGGCCACGTGCTGGTAGCGGCCGATGTGCTCGCCGTAGCCGTGGGCGATTGTCACCACGCCCGTGGGCTGCTGGTCGCCCGCTGGCGACCAGCTCCGCCATGCGATGCGGCGGGCGCGGGTACCCCGAAAGCTCCCCTGCTCGCTGCCGGCGCTGTCGTCAGTGTCTGTTGTCACGCGCCACGACCTCGATCTGCATCGGCGTCTGCGGGGCGCGTGCGTGCTCAACCTGCAGCGTCGAATGCGCGAGCCCGCACTGCTCCCGCAGCAGCGTCGAGAGCGCCCGGCGCACCTCGTGGCAGTCGTGCCCGGCGTCGACGACGATGTGTGCGGAGATCGCCGGGAAGCCCGAGGTCACCTCCCAGATGTGCAGGTCATGCACCTCGGTGACGCCTGGCTGGGCCGCGAGTTGTGTGCCGATCTTGTCGGGCTCGATGCCCTCCGGCGCGGCCTCCATCATTACCCGCACCGATGCCCTGATCAGTCGGACAGAGGCGTGCAGCATCAGCGCCGCGATCAGCAGCGATGCGATCGCGTCAGCGCGGCGGAAGCCGGTCGCCAGGATCACGACCGCGGCGACGGCGGTGGCGATGAAGCCGAACAGGTCGGTGAGGATGTGCTGGTAGGAGCCCTCGATGTTGAGGCTGCGCTTGCCGGGCGCATGCCCGTGGGCGTGGCCCGCGTGATCGTGCGAGTGGCCGGGGTGGCCGTGGGCGCCGAGCACCCGCGTCACGATCACGTTCACGACGATCCCCACCAGCGCCACGATCAGCACCGGCGCGCCCTGCGTGTGTAGCGGCTTGACCAGGTGCTCGACCGCGCCGTAGACGATCACGAGCCCGAGCACGACTAGCGTCACACCGTTCGCGTTGGCGCTGAGGATCTCGGCACGGCCGAGGCCGAAGGTCATCGCACCCTTTGCCGGACGGGCCGCCAGGCGCGCCGCCAGCAGCGCCAGCGCCAGCGCGGCGGCATCGGTCAGCATGTGCGCCGCATCGGAGAGCAGGGCCAGCGATGAGGACAGCAGCGCCACGACGATCTCAGCCGTCATGAACAGCACGATCAGGATCAGCGCGATCCTGAGCTTGCCGGCGTCGCTCGCGGACCGCATCGCTTCCTAGTTCAGCGTTGGATCGACGGGCATGCGTGCCACCAGGGCGTAGCTACCGCCCTTGCGCTGCAGCACCTCGGTCCACAGCTCGGTGGGCTCTGCGGTGAAGGCGTCGGCGTACTGCGCCGGTTCGAGGATCCAGTCGCCGCGTTCGAGCTCGCTGTCGAGCTGTCCGGGCCCCCACCCCGAATGCCCCGCGAACACACGCGCGCGCCGCACGCCGAGGCCGAGGTCATCGTCGGGTGAGCCGCCCGCCAGCACGCCGACGCTGTCAAAGGCGATCAGCGCCGCCGCGTCAGGGTCCTCGAAGTCCGCCAGCACGATCACCGCCTCCTGGCCGACCGGGCCGCCGACCAGGACCTCGTCCTCAGCGTCCGTGACCGTCACCAGCTGAGGCACGGCCTCGCCGACGGTGGACTGCGATGGGCGGTTGAGCACAAGCCCCAGCGCGCCCTCGTCGCTGTGCTCGACGATGAGCACGACGGTCCTCCAGAAATTCGGGTCCTCGAGCGTGGGACCCGCGATCAAGAGCTGGCCACGAACTGAATCCACGCTCCGATTCTGGCACGGCCACCGGTGCGGGCGGGAGGCCGACCCGGTGAGGAAAGCCGGGGGCCCAGCGGGGCCACCGGCGTCAGAGGCCGTAGGAGCGACCGATGACCTCGAGCATGACCTCATCGGTCCCGGCGCCGATCCGGTTCAGGCGCAGGTCGCGCCAGGCGCGCTCGATCCCGTACTCGCGCATGTAGCCGGCGCCGCCGTGGATCTGCAGGCACTCGTCGGCGACCTCGCAGGCGATCCGCGAGGCGTAGAGCTTGGCCATCGAGATCTCGCGCACCGGGTACTCGCCGTTCTGGAAGCGCCAGGCGGTCGTGTAGACCAGCTGGCGCGCGCTCTCGATCTTGGTCGCCATCTCGGCGAACTTGTGGCGGGTCACCTGGAACTTGGCGATCGGCCGCCCGAACGCGACCCGCTGCTGGGCGTACTCGAGCGTCTGTTCGAACACGTCCTGGGCAGAGGCCACGGCGGCGGCCGAGCTGATCAGGCGCTCGCCCTGCAGCTCCCACATGATCTGCTGAAAGCCCTTGCCGACCTCGCCGAGCACGGCACTGGCGGGCACGCGCACATCCTGGAAGGCGAGCAGCGCCGTGTCGGAGGCATGCATGCCGAGCTTCTGCAGGCGCTTCTCGCGGATCACGCCGGGGCTGTCCATCGGCACCAGGAACAGCGTGAAGCCGTCGTAGCCGGCGTTCTGGTCGGTCTTCGTGACAAGCACGATCACATCGGCGCGGTGACCGTTGGTGATGTAGGTCTTGGAGCCGTTGATCACATAGTCGTCGTTGCCGTCGTAGGTGGCGAACGTCCTGATCCCGGCGACATCGGAGCCCGCGTCGGGCTCGGTGATCCCCAGGCAGAGGATCTTCTCGCCGGCGATCGCCGGGGCCGCCCACTCCTGCTTCTGCTGTTCGGTGCCGAACTTGAGGATCGGCGGCAGCGCCATGTCGGTCTGCACTGCGACGCCCATCGTCAGCCCGCCCGAGTGCCCACGCACGAGCTCCTCGGCCAGCACCAGGGTCGCGTAGTAGTCACCGCCCTGGCCGCCGTACTGCACCGGCTTGTCGAGCCCGAGGAAGCCGAGCACGCCCATGCGCCTGAGAATCGAGTCCGGGAAGGTCGTCTCCTCCCACTCATCCGAATACGGCAGGACCTCGGTGGTGACAAAGCGCCTGATCGAGTCGCGCAGCTGGTCGTGTTCGTCGGTGAAGATGAAGTGCCGCCGGCGCGTGTCGTGATCCGGGCGGCTGATATCCGCGGTGCTCACGTTGCGGAGCCTACTTGCGCGCGCGACTTGCGCGCGCACGTACGCTTCCACCCGAGAGAGGAATGCACGACTTCAAGACGCTCATCTATACGCTCGGCTCGAGTGGGGTGGCGACGGTCGAGCTGGACCAGCCCGGTACGCGCAACGCGCTGTCGCCCGAGGTGCTCGGCGAGCTCGTCATGGCGCTGGCGCAGGCACGTGACGATGAGCACGTACGCGTCGTGGTGCTGGCTTCATCCGACGAGAAGGTGTTCTCGAGCGGCGGCAACCTCGCAGCCTTCACCTCCGAAGTTCCGCAGATCCAGAAGCATCAGGAGAACGCCCGCTTCCCGGAGCTGTTCAGGCTGCTCGGTGAGCTCGGCAAGCCATCGATCTGTGCCGCGCGCGGTCACGTGCTGGCCGGCGCCGTCGGGCTGGCGCTCGCCTGTGACCTGGTGATCGCCAGTGAGAGTGCCCGCTTCGGTACGCCCGAGATCAACGTCGGGCTGTTCCCGTTCATGGTCACGGCGCTCATGTACCGCAACGTCCCGCGCAAGAAGGCGGCCGAGCTGCTGTTGCTCGGCGAGCAGATCTCCGCGACCGAGGCCGAGCGCATCGGTCTGGTCAACCGCGTGGTCCCCGATGAGGAATTCGATGACGCGGTCGCCGAGTGGGCGCACAAGTTGGCGAGCAAGTCGCCGCTGATGCTCAAGCTCGGCAAGGACGCGATGTTCCGCCAGCAGGATATGGACTTCGCCGACGCGCTCGAGCTGCTGCGCGCGCAGCTGACGCTCGCATTCGGCACCGAGGATGTGCGCGAGGGCGTTGCCGCCTTCTTCGAGAAGCGCGAGCCCGAGTGGAGGGGCCGCTAGCCGTGGCCGCCGTCGGGGGCCGGTGACGGTGCGCTCGCTGGTGCAGGACCTTCACGCCCAGCGCGAGCGCATCAAACTGGGCGGCGGCGAGGAGAAGATCGCAAGCCAGCACGCCGCCGAGAAGCTGACGGCACGTGAGCGGCTCGCGCTGCTGATCGACGACGGCACCTGGGTGGAGCTCGGCATCCAGGGGCAGCCGCACTTCTCTCAGGCCGCGATGGCCGGGCGCGACGCCCCGGCCGACGGGGTCGTAACCGGCTACGGCAAGTCCGACGGTCGCCTGGTCGCGGTCGTGGCCTACGACTTCACCGTGATGGCCGGCTCGATGGGCATGACCGGCGAGATCAAGGTGACGCGCCTCCGCGAGCTGGCGCTGACCAAGCGGATCCCGCTGATCTGGCTGCTCGACTCGGCCGGGGCGCGTGTACAGGAGGCGGTCGGCTCACTGTTCGCCGGCTCGGGGCAGCTGTTCCGCGACGAGGCGATCATGAGCGGCGTCGTCCCGCAGATCGCCGCCGTGATGGGGCCCTGCGCGGCCGGCACCGCCTACATACCCGGGCTTGCCGACTTCGTGCTGATGGTCAGGGGCCGCGGCTCGATGGCGCTCGCCGGCCCGCACCTCGTGCGCGCCGCGGTCGGCGAGGACGTCACGCCCGAGGAGCTGGGCGGCAGCCGAGTGCACACCCGTAAGTCGGGCGTCGCCGACCTCGAGGTCGCCAACGATCCCGCGTGCATCGAGGCGATCAAGCAGTACCTCTCGTATTTCCCGCAGAACTGCGACAAGGCGGCGCCGGTGATCGCCTGCGGCGATCCGATCGAGCGTGGAGACGAGGAGCTGCTCGACGTGGTGCCGCAGTCAAACCGCCAGGCCTACGACATACACGAGGTGATCCGGCGGATCGTCGACGACGGCAATCTGCTGGAACTCAAGGAGCACTGGGGCCGCTCGATCGTCACCTGCCTGGCGCGCTTCGGCGGGCGCCCGGCAGGGGTGATCGCCAGCCAGCCCAAGCACCTCGGCGGAATCCTCGACAACGACGCCGCCGACAAGGCCGCGCGCTTCATCAACCTCTGCAACGCCTACGGCCTCCCCCTCGTCTACCTGGTCGACGTCCCCGGGTTCATGGTTGGCACCAAGGTCGAGGAGGCCGGCATCATCCGCCATGGGGCGAAGATGCTGCACGCGACGGCCAACGCCACCGTGCCCAAGGTCACGGTGATCCTGCGCAAGGCCTACGGCGCCGGGTACTACGTGATGTGCGGGCGCGCCTTCGAGCCCGACCTGATCGTCGCCTGGCCGACGGCCGAGATCAGCGTGATGGGTGCCGAGGGCGCGGTTGAGATCGTCTTCCGCAAGCAGATCGAGGGCGCCGAGGACCCGGAGGCGACGCGTGCCGGGTTCGTCGAGAGCTACCGCAAGATCATCGACGTCTACATCGCGGCCCGCAATGGGATGATCGACGACGTCATCGACCCGCGTGAGACGCGGGCGCAGATCTGCCGCGCACTGGAGCTGTCGGTCGGCAAGCGGCGCGAACGCCCCGTCCGGCGCAACCCAGTGACACCGGTATGAACGTGGGCTTGGCGTGAGCCTGGCCGATCCGGCCGTCATCACCTGTGCGATCTCGGGCGCGCTGGCCGACCGCTCGCAGTGCCCCGCGATCCCCTACACGCCGGCCGAATACGCGGCCGAGGCACGCCGCGCCGTCGATGAGGGTGCTGTCCACATCCACATCCATGCGCGGCGCCCGCACGATGGTGCTCCCTCGGTCGCCGTAGAGGACTTCGTTGCGATCCGCGAGGCGATCGTCGCCGAGGTGGGGGACGCGGCGATCATCAACTTCTCGACCGGCACCGTCGGCGTCAGCGTCGCCGATCGTGTCGCCTACCTCGAGGCCGGCCGCCCCGAGGTCGCCGCGCTCAACATGGGATCTCTGAACTACGCCAAGTACTCGCGCTCGCGGCGGGAGTTCGTCTTCCAGTTCGTATTCGCCAACCCATTCGATGAGATCGTCGAGCTGCTCGAGGCGATGCGGCGCCTGCGCATCAAGCCCGAGCACGAGTGCTTCGACCTCGGCCACGTGGCCTCGCTCGAGCCGCTGCTCGACATGGGCCTGCTGCAGACGCCGCTGCACGCCGACTTCATCATGGGCGTGCTCGGCGGCGTGCCCGCGACCGCCCGCAACCTCGCGACGATGGCCGACAACCTGCCCGTTGGCGGCCACCATTGGGGAGTGATCGGCATCGGTCGTGAGCAGTGGACGATGATCGCCGCCGCGCTCTCGCTCGGCGGCTCGATCCGCGCCGGGCTCGAGGACAACTTCTACCTGCCCGGCGGCGTGATGGCGCGCTCCAACGGCGAGCTGATCGCCACGGCGCGGCGGCTGGCCGAGGACTCGGGAAGGCGGCCCGCGAGCGTGCATGAAGCCCGCGAGCTGCTTGGCATTCCCGGGACTTGAGCGCTAGCTTGCTTCGGCGAGCGAGTCCACGCACATCAAGTCACGCTCACGAGCGTCGGCC
>DASZMI010000069.1:0-32954 GCA_035551915.1 Solirubrobacteraceae bacterium
CTCGCCGTCGGCGAGGCGGTGGTCGAGTACCTGGCGCCCGTGCGCGAGCAGTACGACACGCTGCGCGCCGACGAGCAGGGGCTCGAGCGCACACTGAAGCTGGGGGCCGAGAAGGCCCGCGCGATCGCGACGCGGACGATCGGCGACGTGCGCGGCGCGATGGGCGTCGGGCCGGTCGAACGCCGGCCCTGAGCGCCGCGCCACAGGCGCAGCGGTTCTTGCCTTCTCAGCGCCTAAATGTCGCTATTTCGACATTTAGGGGCAGAGAACCAGCCGAGCCCCTGAGTACCCTCGCACGCAGTGACTCCTGCCACAGCCATCAAGCGGCCCCTGCGGCTCGTCGATCTCGAGCTCGATCTCGAGGTCTTCAACGGCCCGTTCGACCTGCTGCTGACGCTGATCCTGCGCGAGGAGATCGACCTCCTCGAGGTCGACCTCGCCGACGTCGTGATCTCCTATATCGACTACCTCGAGTCGCGCGGTGAGCTGGACCTCGAGGCGGCGACCGAGTTCCTGGTGCTGATCACGGCACTGCTGGAGCTGAAGTCGCGCCTGATGCTGCCCGGCGAGGAGATCGAGGAGATCGAGCTCGACCCGGGTGAGGCCGCGACGGAGCTGATCGAGCGCCTGCTGGACGCGCACCGCTACCGCGCCGCCGCCGCGCACCTCGCCACGCTGCTGGGCGACCAGGCTGGCTTCCGCTTCCGCTCCGCGCCGCTGCCCGCGAACCTGCGCAAGGCCTCGCTGCCGGAGGCGACCGCCGTCTATGACCCGGGACGCCTGGCGCAGGCGATCGGCCAGATGCTGGTGCTGCCGCCCGAGGTCGACGTGCGCCACATCCCGGTGCCGAAGGTCACGGTCGCCGAGCGCCTCCAGCATCTGCGCACGCTGCTGCGCCGGGGCTCCTTCAACTTCGACGAAGCCGTCCGCGACGCGGACCGCGTGACCGTCGCGGTGACGCTCTTCTCAATGCTCGAGCTCTACAAGCAGGGTGAGCTGACCTGGTCCCAGGAGGAGCCCTTTGGCGAGATCCGGGTCGAGGCTGCGGCGGCGCCAGCTCCCGCTGTCGCGGCGCCGCCGGCGGAGTGGGCGGCGTGAGCCTGTCGCTGGCCGCCACGATCGAGGCGCTGCTGTTCCTCTCCCCCGAGCCGCTCAGCGCCGGCACGATCGCCGACGCCGCCGAGGTCGAGATCGACGAGGTGCAGGCTGCGATCGCGCAGCTGGCGGCCTCCTACGAGGAGTCCGAGCGCGGCCTGGTCCTGCGCCCGCTGGCCGGCGGCTGGGTGCTGTCCACGCACCCCGACGCCGAGGACGCCGCCCGCAACCTGTTCGCCCGGCCGCGCACACCGGCGCTGACGCCGGCGCAGGCCGAGACGCTGGCGATCATCGCCTACCTGCAGCCGGTCTCGCGACCGGAGATCGCGCGGATCCGCGGCGTCAACGCCGAATCGGCCGCCGCCACGCTGCTCGAGCGCGGGCTCGTCGAGGAGTCCGGGCGCTCGCAGTTCGGGGCGGTGCTCTACCGCACGACCGATCTGTTCCTGCGCCTGTTCGGGCTCGAAAACCTCGACGGGATGCCGCCGATCAGCGCCTTTGACCCTTCGCCGGAGCTCGAGGAGGAGCTGCGCGAGCGGCTGCTGCGGGCCGGCGAGGCGCGGGTCGCCGGTTAGCGGCCGCTGCGAGCGCACCCTGCGGCTCGAAGCTGTGGTTAGCTCCCCGCGCCGACGGCGACTGCGGCGTCTTCACTCAAAGCCCCGGCGGCCAGCTGCCCGCAGGCGGCGGCGATGTCGCGTCCGCGCGTGAGCCGCACGGTCGCGCCGATCCCCTGGCGCTCGAGCTCCGCGCGGAACGCCTCGATCGCCTTCACGGTCGATCCCTGGATGCCGACGTCGGTCGGGTTGTAGGGGATCAGGTTGACCTTGTACATCTTCGGGTCGAGCACGTCCGCGAGCTCGCGCGCCTGGCCGACCGAGTCGTTGACGCCGCCGAGCATCACGTACTCGATGAACACCATCCGCCGCTTGTGCTCGTAGAAGCGCTCGCATGCCGCCAGCACCTCGGGCAGCGGGTAGCGGTCGTTGACCGGCATCAGCTCGGAGCGCAGGGCCGCGTTGGCGGCGTGCAGCGAGAGCGCCAGGCGCAGCGGCATCGGGTCGGCGGCCATCCGCTCGATCCCCGGGATCCAGCCGACCGTGGAGACGGCGGTACGGCGGTTGGTGATGCCGACGTCCGGTAGCCGGCGGCAGGCCTCGAGCACGTTGTCGAGGTTCATCAGCGGCTCGCCCATGCCCATGAACACGCAGTGGTCGACCTCGGTGATGCGCCGGAAGTACAGAGCCTGATCGAGGATCTCGGACGCCGTCAGGTTGCGCCCGAACTTCATCTGCCCTGTGGCGCAGAAGGAGCAGGTCAGCGGGCAGCCCGATTGCGAGGAGACGCACAGCGAGCGGCGCCCGTCGCGGTAGCGCATCAGCACCGCCTCGAGCGGGCGGTCCTCGGCGGTCCGCATCAGCGCCTTGATCGTGCCGTCGCTCGCCCGCGCCTCGTGCTCGACGGTCAGCGTCGAGAACGGCACCCGCTCGCTGAGCGCGTGGCGCAGCCCGCGCGGAAGGTTGGTCATCTCCTCGTAGGAGCAGGCGCCCCCGGCCGTCCAGTCCCACACCTGCCTGAACCTGTAGGCGGGCTGGTCCAGCTCGGAGAGGGTGTGCTGCAGGAGGTCGAGGTCCACCCGGCTATGGTGACACGCCGATGCGGCTCGCCAAGTTCCTCGCAAACTCCGGTGTCGCCTCGCGCCGGGCGGCCGAGCGGATCATCCTCTCGGGGCGTGTCACGGTCGCCGGCGAGGTCGTCAGCGATCCGGCGCGTGACGTCGATGCCTCGAGCGGCGTCGCGGTCGACGGCGAACCCGTCGGCGAGCGCCGGCAGGAGCTGGTCGTCTACGCGGTCAACAAACCCGGGGGCGTGGTCTCGACAGCCAGCGACCCGCAGGGCCGGCGCACCGTGGTCTCGCTCGTCGACGCCAGCCAGCGCCTCTACCCGGTCGGCCGGCTCGACGCCGACACCACCGGGCTGATCCTGCTGACCAACGACGGCGACCTCGCCCACCGCCTGACGCACCCGAGCTTCGAGGTCGACAAGACCTATCGCGCCATTGTCCTGAACCCACCCGTACGCGAGCAGGCGCTGCGGGTGCTGCGCTCAGGCGTCGAGCTCGAGGACGGCATAACCGCCCCGGCGCGTGTCACCCGCGTGAGGCCCGACACGCTCGAGATCACGATCCATGAGGGCCGCAAGCGCCAGGTCAAGCGCATGTGCCAGGCGGTCGGCCACCGGGTGGTGAAGCTCGAGCGCATCCGCTTCGGCCCGCTGCTGCTCGGCGAGCTCAGGCCCGGCGACCACCGGCGCCTGAGCACAGGCGAGGTCAGCCTGTTGCGCAGCGCCGGGCGCGCGCCGGCACCCGGCGGCCACTGACGGCGGGCATCAACGCGTGAACCTGATCGTCAGCGGCGCGGGGGGGACGAACTTGTAGTGCCAGCGCCCGCCGCTGGGCAGCGTCGCCCGGTACTGGGTCGGGTACTCGCCGGCGCGCACGCCCGTGATCCGGAAGCTGGCTGTCCCGTCCGCGTTCGTCTGCGCCACCGTGGCGACTCCCGGATCATGGCCGTCGACGCGCGTCGTGGAGGAGTTCGACGACACGAGCTGCCTGAGCTTCACGGGAACCCCCGCGATGTGGAGCGGGTCTGTGCTGCGATCGACCAGCTGCGTGCGCATGATCACCGTCTGCCCGATCCGCGCGGTGATGTCCGCGTATTCCGGCACATAGCCGAGGCTCCACAGCCTCGGCAGGTAGCGCTGGCTCCCGCTGATCGTCGCAGGATCGGTCGTGAACGCCAGGATCCTGAGTCCCTGGTCGTTGATCGGCTCCTGGGCGCCGGCGTCGGGCGCGACCAGCGTGTAGCGCGCCGACTGCCCCGGCGCGAGCGAGGCCGGGCCGCGCAGCACCTCCCAGAAGTTCGTCACGCTCGAACCGGTCTGAAGCGAGAAGCTCGGACGCACGCTGGACCCCGAGCGGTTGCCGACTTCCACGGTCATCTCCTGCTCGCCGCCTGCGCCCGGCCTGTTGTCGACGCCCACGATCCGCATCCGCAGCGGCCCGCTCGCCGCGAGCGCGTGGATGGCGGCGGCAACCCACACGATCGCGATCGCCCCGCTCCCGTACAGCCAGACGCGCGATCTGAAGCTCGCGCGCCAGTTGGCGGCGGGCGTGGCGTCGGGCGCCGCCGTCAGCCCGGCCACCAGTGCCGGCGGGATCAGTGCGACCAGGTAGATCGCATAGCTGCGCGCCTCGAAGAAGTAGGCGAAGCTCGGCAGCAGGAACGTCGCGGCCCGCAGCAGCGGGAAGGTGCCGGCGTACACGAGCAGCAGCCCGATGAACGTCAGGGCGCCGAGGATCGAGAATGCGGTCAGCGAACCGCCACCGAGGTGGATGAGCAGGCCGATCGCCACCGCGCCCTGTCCCCCTGGCACGAGATCGGTGACGATCGGCGTCAGGATCCCGCGCCACCAGGCCGCCGGCGAGGCGATGATGAACGGCAGGTTCGGTGCCGCGAACGCGATCACCACGATCAAGAGGTAGCGCCCCGCGCGCCGGAGATCCAGCGCTCGCCCGCGACCCTGGTTACGGGGGTCGCACGCGAGCGCGATCAGCACGAACGGCAGGATCGGCCAGGCCGTCTGTTTTGCCGCGATTGCCAGGCCGAGCGCCACCGGCCCGATCCAGGACAGGCGGCCATGTCCGAACCGGTCCCAGCGGTAGGCCGCCAGCAGCAGCAGCGGCATGAACGTGAGGTCGGTCAGCCCGATGCTCGACAGCGTGACGAACGCGCCCGCCATGCCGAGTACCAGCGCGGCCGGGCGCAGCGAGCGCGGCAGCATCGCGAACATCATCAGGATCGACAGCGACCAGCCGATCAGGTCGGCGCCGACCCCGAGCCGGTTCGACCAGCCCAGCACCAGCAGCGGCACGTACACCAGGAAGGAGAGCGCCGGGTAGGAGAGCCGCGTGACGAGGTGACCGGTCAGAGTGTGCGTGAACCCGTGCTCGCTGACGCTGAACATCGTCAACGCCGGCTGCATCGAATGCACGTACGGGTTGCTCCCTTCCCTGACGAGCATCGCCGCGTACTGGTTGAAGGCCAGCTCGTCGGTCCCATAGCCGGTGCCCGCGCGGATCGTGAGCAGCGTCCAGGCCAGCAGTCCGACGATGCACACGGCCGCCGTGGCCCAGCCGAGGGCATCGCGCAGCTCCCGCGAGAGCCACGGTGGCGCCACCCAGCCGGCCGCCACCGTCGCCAGGCCCCAGCCGCCGAGCAGCACGGACGCGGCGCCGGCCCACCTGTAGTTCCAGCCGCTGTTGACGAGCTCGAAGCTCCAGCTGAGCAGCGCGGTGCCGACGAGCATCCACAGCACGCGTGTCGCCCACGACGTCTCGTCGCCAGGTTTCAGCTTGAGCTCGGTCGCCAACGTTTCAGTCCTCGACTCCACCCCAGGCAGACTGCCAGAGACCGCCTGCCCCTGCTCGACGCTGCACGCTCTGGCAGAATGCCGCCGATATGCAGCGGTTGTTTGCGCTCAGGGGCGCCAATAGCGTGGAGCGCAACGACGCCTCGGCGATCCTGTCGGCCACGGACGAGCTGATGCGCGAGATGATCACGCGCAACCAGCTGACGCCGGAGGCGATGGTCAGCTGCATCTTCACCCTGACCGCCGACCTCGACGCCGAGTTCCCCGCTGTTGCCGCACGCCAGCTCGGGCTCAGCCGCGTGCCGCTGCTGTGCACGCGCGAGGTCCCCGTGCCAGGGTCGCTGCCGCGCGTCGTGCGGACGCTGCTGCACTACTACGCCGACGAGCAGCACGAGCCCAGGCACGTGTACCTCAATGCGGCGGGCGTGCTGCGCTCGGATCTCGATTCGGCTCAGTAGTCTCGGACGCGATGGCACTCGAGTTCGCGGAGAAGACGCGGCGCATCCCCGTCTACCCGGTCGCGGCGGGCTACAGCCTCGGCCCGGATGTGGCCATGCTGGCCTCCAACGAGTCGAGCTTCGGACCGCTGGAGCCGGTCGTCGAGGCGGCGCGCCACGCCGTGCTCGGCGCCAACCGCTACCCCGACCCGTCCTACGGCGCGCTGCGGCGCGCGCTGTCTGATCGCTACGACGTCCCCTGGGAGCGGATCGCCCTGGGTCAGGGCTCCTGCGACCTGCTGCTCGCCGCCGGAGACGCGCTGCTCGAGCCCGGGGCAGAGCTCGTCTACGCCTGGCCGGCGTTCAGCATGTATCCGCACCTGGCGGCCGCCTCGGGCGCGCGTGCGATCGAGGTGCCCTTGACAGGTGAGGCCGTTCACGACCTCGAGGCGATCGCCGCCGAGATCACGGTCGCCACCCGCCTGGTGCTGATCTGCAACCCCAACAACCCGACCAGCACGGCGCTGCCGCTCGAGCGGATCGAGGCCTTCCTCGAGCGGGTTCCGGATCACGTCTGCGTACTACTCGACGAGGCCTACGTCGAGTTCTCGCTCACGATCGGCGATCCGCTGGCCTCGCTGCCGCTGCTCGCCCGCCACCCGAACCTCGTGCTGCTGCGGACCTTCTCGAAGGTCTACGGGCTCGCCGGCCTGCGCGTCGGCTACGCGCTCTGCGGCAGCGAGTCCTTCCGCATCGCCGTCGATCAGGTGCGCCAGCCCTTCTATCTGACCAGCGCGGCGCAGGCGGCGGCGGTCGAGGCGCTCAAATACCAGGACGAGGTCGAACGCCGCGTGGTCGCGACGGTCGCCGCCCGCGCGACCGTGACCGACGAGCTGCGCGCCCGCGGCCACTGGGTGGCCGAGAGCGATGCCAACTTCGTCTGGGTGCGTCTCGCGGAGGACGGCCAGGACGGGCCTGTGGTCGACTCCCTGCGTGAGCGTGGCGTCGTCGTCCGTGCCGGCACGGCGCTCGGGGGCCCCGGTTTCGCGCGCGTGACGCTCGGCACAGACGCCGAGAACGAGCGCTTCCTGGCGGCGCTGGCCGAGCACTGAATCAGAGCCGGCTGTCGCGGCCCTCGGCGGCCTCGACAGCCGTGCTATTTTCCGTCCGGACGCGTATGAACGACCTTCGCCACAACAACTACGGCTGGTCCTTCTACGCGCGCTATTACGCCTGGCGATTTAGCTAGGCGCTCGGCCGCACACCCCTTTCGTCCGGTCGCAGGCGCGCGGACGAAGCCAAGAGGAGCCGAGCGCCGGCAGTCATCGCGCCATGTCGCGCCGCTGACCCGCGCAGGTTCGCGGGAGTAACCGGCGGCCGCTGTTTCCGTACAGTCAATGGAGCGCCAATGAGGACTCGAGACATGAACCGCCAGAGGAAGAGCCGAGCGTGATGACCGTGATCCGCGCCAACCAGGGTGATGCCGTCCGCGATCAGCGAATCGAGCGTCTCGTCCCGCTGATCACCCCACAGGAGCTCTTCGACGAGCTGCCGCTGGATGACGAGCGCGTATCCACGCTGCTCAACGGGCGTGCCGGCGCGCACGCCGTGCTCGATGGCGACGATGACCGGCTGATGGTCGTCGTCGGCCCCTGCAGCGTCCACGACGTCGAGGCCGCACGCGAGTACGCCGAGCAGCTGAGCGCCGAGGCCAAACGGCTCGCCGACGACCTGCTCGTGGTGATGCGCGTGTACTTCGAGAAGCCGCGGACGACCGTCGGCTGGAAGGGCCTGATCAACGATCCCCACCTCGACGGCTCCGGCGACGTCAACACGGGCCTGCGCATGGCCCGCCGTTTCCTGCTCGAGGTGCTCGGCGCGGGCCTGCCGGTCGGCTGCGAGTTCCTCGACCCGATCACGCCGCAGTACATCTCCGACCTCGTCTCCTGGGGCGCGATCGGCGCCCGCACGACCGAGAGCCAGATCCACCGCCAGCTCGGCTCGGGCCTGTCGATGCCGGTCGGCTACAAAAACCGCACCGACGGCAACCTGCAGGTGGCGGTAGACGCCGTGCGCGCCGCCGCCGCACGCCACGCCTTCGCCGGGATCGACGCCGATGGCCGCTCCGCGATCCTGCACACGCGCGGCAACCGCGACTGCCACATCATCCTGCGCGGTGGCAAATCCGGCACCAACTACGACGCCGAGTCGGTCGCCAGGGCCAATGCCCTGCTGCGCGAGTCGCACCTGCCCGAGCGCGTCATCATCGATGTCTCACACGACAACAGCGGCAAGAAGCCCGAGCGCCAGCCGGAGGTCGCGCGCGCGGTCGGCGAGCAGCTCGCCGCCGGCGAGCAGACGATCGCCGGTGTGATGATCGAGTCGTTCCTGGTCGAGGGAAACCAGTCGCCCGGGCCGATCGACATGCTCACCTACGGGCAGTCGATCACCGATGGCTGCATCGGCTGGGAGACCACGGTTCAGGTGCTCGACGAGCTCGCCGCCGCGGTGCGTGCGCGCCGCGCCAAGAACAGCTAGACACGTTGCGCGTCGCGGTCATCGGCCTTGGTCTGATCGGTGGCTCGATCGCGCTCGCCGCGCGCGAGCGGCTCGCGGCCGAGGTTTGCGGCTGGGATTCCGAGGCGGCCGCGATCGAGGCGGCGGTGGCCCATGGAGCGATCTCCTCCGGCGCTGGCTCGCTTGCCAGCGCCGTCGCTGAAGCGGATGTGGTGTTCACGGCCGCGCCGGTGGACGCGCTCCCGCAGCTGGTCGGTGAGGCGCTGGCGCACGCCCCCGCGGGCGCGGTCATCACCGACGTCGGCTCGACCAAGCGCACGATAGTCGAGGCGATCAACGACTCCCGATTTATCGGTGGGCACCCGCTCGCGGGCGCCGAGACGAGTGGGGTCCAGAACGCCAGCGCCGGGCTCTTCGACGCCAGCACCTGGTATCTGACGCCCGGTGCCCGCACGGCGGCCACCGCCGTCTCACGGGTCGCGGAGCTGATCGGCGCATTCGGCGCCGGCGTGCAGCAGCTCGACGCCGGTGAGCACGACCGCCTGATGGCCGCCGTCTCACACCTGCCACACGTGTTCGCGAACGTTCTGCTCTCGCATCTGCTGGCCACCGGAGCCCCACCGGTGCTCGGCCCGAGCTTCCGTGATGCCACGCGCGTCGCCGGCTCCAATCCGGCCGTCTGGAGCTCGATCTACCTCGACAACCGCGACGAGGTCGTGGCCGCGATCGATCACGCGATTGAGTTGCTGCAGTCCGTCCGCGCGGACCTCGGCCGCGGCGACGCCGGCGCGCTGATGCGCTGGTGCGAGCAGGCGGCCGCCGACCGCCGGAGCCTCGGCCGGTGAGCGCGGTGGCCCGCGTCGCGCCCGGGACTCGACCGCCCACCTGGGAGGTCCGCGTTCCCGGCTCCAAGAGCCTCACCAACAGGGCGCTGCTGATCGCCGGGGCCGCCGCGGGAAGCTCCACGCTCGTGCGGCCGCTGCGCTCCGACGACACCGAGGTCATGGCGGCGGCCCTGCGTGCGCTCGGCGCCGGCGTCGAGAGCGAGTCCGACGAGGCCTGGTCGGTGGATGGTCTCCAGGGAGCGCCCCACGGCGACGCCGCTGTGTATTGCGGGATGGCGGGAACCGTTGGCCGTTTCCTGCTGCCGATGCTGGCCGCGGGTGAAGGACGGTTCGCGGTCGACGCCCACGCGCAGCTTCGCCGCCGGCCGCTTGGACCAGTGCTCGACGCCCTGCGCGCGCAGGGCACGGAGATCGACGGTGACGCCTTCCCGCTCACCCTGATCGCCTCCGGGTTGGCGGGCGGCGAGCTGCAGGTCGACGCCTCGGTGTCGAGTCAGTTCCTCTCGGGGCTGGTGATGGCCGCGCCCCTCGCCCGCCAGGCGACGACGCTGCGCTTCGGTGCGCTCGTATCGGCCTCCTATCTGCGCCTCACGATCGACGTGATGCGCGCCTTCGGTGCCGATGTGAGCGTCGCCGGCGATCACATCGCGATTGCGCCCCAGGCCTACCGATCCACCCGCTACGCGGTCGAACCCGACGCCTCGAGCGCCTCCTACTTCCTCGCTGCCGCGGCCGTGACCGGCAGCACTGCGCGGCTGCAGGGACTCGATCGGCGCACGACCGCCCAGGGTGACATCGAGCTCGTCGCCTATCTGGAGCGGATGGGCTGCACGGTCGGTGACGGCGCCGACATCGAACTCAGCGGCCCGGAGCGGCTGCGCGGGGTGACCGTCGACATGGGCAACAGCTCCGACGTGTTCATGACGCTCGCCTGCGCCGCCGTGTTCGCCGACGGACCGACCACGATCGAGGGCATCGGGCACGCCCGCGTCAAGGAGTCGGACCGGATCGCGGCCTGCGCGGAGAACCTGCGCCGGCTCGGGATCGATGTCGATGAGGGCCCTGACTTCCTGCGCGTGCACCCGGGCACGCCGCAGCCGGACGTGCGGCTCCCGACCTACGAGGACCACCGCATCGCGATGGCGTTCTCCGTGATCGGCACGCGCGTGCCGGTCGTGCTCGAGGACCCGGCCTGCGTCGGCAAGACCTTCCCGGAGTTCTTCGACATCTGGCCGCGGACCGGCGCCAAGGTCGAGCTGCTCGAGGACGCAGGCTGATGGTGATCGCGGTCGACGGTCCCGCCGGAGCCGGCAAGTCCAGCGTCGCCAAGGCGGTGGCGGCCGCGCTCGGCTTCACCTATCTGGACACCGGCGCGATGTACCGGAGCGTGGCGCTTGCCAGCCTGCGGCGCGGCGCCCCGGCATCTGCCGTGGCTCCCGGGCTCGTGCTCTCGATGGGTGAGCGCGTGCTGCTCGACGGCGAGGACGTGACCGACGCGATCCGCGCCCCCGAGGTCTCGCAGCGCGCCTCGCAGGTCGCCTCCGAAGCGGCGGTGCGCCGGGCGATGGTCGCCCAGCAGCAGCGCATCATGGCCGCCGGTGACTGGGTCGCCGATGGGCGGGACATCGGCACCGTGGTCGCACCCGACGCTGAGCTCAAGGTGTTCCTGACCGCCGATCCAGCCGAGCGCGCGCGCCGGCGTGCCGCCGAGATGGGGGCCGACGTCGCGACGGTGCTGGCCGAGCAGACGCTCCGCGACGAGCGCGACCGCACCCGTGCCGAGTCGCCGCTGCGGCCGGCCGACGGAGCCGTCGAGCTCGACACGACCGGGCTCACGCTGGAGCAGGTCGTCGAGCGCGTCGTCAGGCTCGCTCACGGCGCACGGCCAGCGGCCCGCTAGCCTCAAACGGCTCATGAAGGTCGCAATCGTCGGATATCCCAACGTCGGCAAGTCCTCGCTCGTCAATCGGCTCACCGAGTCGCGGGAGGCGGTCGTGCACGAGCTCTCGGGCGTGACGCGCGACCGCAAGGAGCTCAGCACCGAATGGAACGGACGGCCGCTGACACTGATCGACACCGGCGGCGTCGATCTCGAAGAGCGCGACGATCTGGCCCGTCAGATCCAGCAGCAGTCGCGCGAGGCGCTGGCCGACGCCGACGTGGCCGTGCTGGTCGTCGATGCCAGGGCGGGGGTGCGTCCGGGCGATCTGGACATGGCCGACCTGCTGCGCAAGGTCACGATTCCCGTGATCGTCGCCGCCAACAAGATCGATTCGGTCAAGGATCTTTCGTTGGCCCACGAGTTCCACCAGCTCGGCCTCGGTGAGCCGATCGCGGTCTCGGCGGCGCAGGGGCTCGGCACCGGAGACCTGCTCGACCAGATCGTCGTCATCGGCCCCGAGCACGACCGCGAGCCGTCACCGGAGGATCCGATCCGCCTGGCGCTGATCGGGCGCCCGAACGTCGGCAAGTCCTCGCTCGTCAACCGCTTCCTCGGCTCCGATCGCGTGATCGTCTCCGACGTTGCCGGCACCACGCGGGACGCGATCGATCTGCCGATGAGCTTCGAGGGCCGTGAGATCGTGCTGGTCGACACCGCCGGCCTGCGCCGCCAGGCCAAGGTCGGGGAGTCGCTCGAGTACTACACGGCGCTGCGCTCGCAGCGCGCCGCCCAACGGGCTGACGTCGCGCTGGTCGTCTGCGACGCGACCGACGGCGTGACCTCACAGGACTTCCGCGTCGCCGAGATGGCGATGAAGGCCGGCTGCGCGACGGCGCTCGTCCTGAACAAATGGGACCTCCAGGCCGAGGGAGGCGGGGCCGTCGGCCCGGACGAGCTCGACCACGAGCGGATCCGCGTCAACCGCAAGCTGCGTCTGCGCCCGCGGGTGCTGACCGCCAGTGCCAGGACCGGCCGCAACATCGAGCGCATCCTGGTCGAGGCGGTGGGGCTCGCCGACCGCAGCCGCGGCCGCATCCCGACCCCGCAGCTCAACCGCTTCATCTCAGATGTCGTCGCCAAGCGCCAGCCCCCGTCCAGCAACAACCGGCGCCACGGCAACCAGCGGCTGAAGCTGATCTACATGACCCAGACGGGTGAGCGCCCGCCGCGCTTCTCGATCCAGGTCAATTCGCACGGGCTGGTCACGCGCGACTACGCCTACTACCTGGAGAACCGCATGCGCGAGCGCTACCGCATGGAGGGAATCCCGCTGATGATCGATTTCGTTGAACGAAATGAGCGCCGCGGCCGATACGCTTCTCGCGATGCTTGATAACGAATTCCTCTTCACCTCTGAGTCGGTAACCGAGGGCCACCCTGACAAGGTCGCCGATCAGATCTCCGACGGCGTGCTCGATGCGGTGCTGCGCGATGACCCCTATGCCCGCGTCGCCTGCGAGACCCTGGTCAACACCGGCCTCGTGGTCGTCTCCGGCGAGATCACGACCAGGACCTACGTCGACATCCAGGAGATCGCCCGCCAGACGATCCGCCAGATCGGCTACACCGACGCCAGGTTCGGCTTCGATTACGAGACGTGCGCCGTGATCAGCACGATCGATAAACAGTCACCCGACATCGCCCGGGGTGTCGACCAGGCCTACGAGATGCGTGTCGCCTCCGGCGATGAGCTCGATCTGGCGGGTGCCGGTGATCAGGGCATGATGTTCGGCTACGCGTCCAACGAGACGCCCGAACTGATGCCGTTGCCGATCTCCCTGGCGCACAAGCTCGCCAAGCGCCTGGCGGAGGTGCGCAAGAGCGGCGAGCTGCCGTATCTGCGGCCCGACGGCAAGACCCAGGTGTCGGTGCGCTACATCGACGGCGTGCCGGTTGAGATCGAGAAGGTGCTGATCTCGAGCCAGCATTCCGAGGGCGCCGAGCAGCAGATCCGCGAGGACCTCTGGCAGCACGTGGTGCTGCCAACGCTCCCCGACCTCTACGACGAGAACAAGCTGCATGAGAACCTGCTGGTCAACCCGACCGGGCGCTTCGTGATCGGCGGACCGATGGGCGACTGCGGCCTCACCGGGCGCAAGATCATCGTCGACACCTACGGCGGCTTCGCCCGCCACGGCGGCGGCGCCTTCTCCGGCAAGGACCCGTCGAAGGTCGACCGCTCGGCCGCCTACGCCGCGCGCTACGTCGCCAAGAACCTCGTTGCCGCCGGCCTCGCCGACCGGGCCGAGGTCCAGGTCGCCTATGCGATCGGCGTCGCCCGTCCCGTCTCGGTCATGGTCGAGACGTTCGGCACCGAGAAGATCGGCCGCGGCCGCATCCTCGAGCTCGTCAACGAGCACTTCGACCTGCGTCCGGCCGCCTTCCGCGAGTATCTGCAGCTGCACCGCCCGATTTACCAGCAGACGGCGGCCTACGGGCACTTCGGGCGCAACGAGCCCGATTTCACCTGGGAGGCGACCGACAAGGCGCCGGCACTGCGCGATGCCGCCGGGCTGGCCGCCGCCGTCGGCGCCTGAGTCAGGCTCCGGCGGCCGGCGCCTCGAGTAACTCAGTTGATCGCGCGCGTCATCCCGCTGACGCTGACGCGCGCGATCCGAGGCCTGTTCGACTACGCGCTGCCGGCCTCGATGGACGGCGTCGGTGTCGGCTCGCTGTTGCGCGTTCCCTTTTCCGGGCGCACGATCGCGGCGGTCGTCGCCGAGATGGCGGCGACCTCTCAGGTGGCGGCGGACAAGCTCGCGACCGCCTCCGAGCTGCTGCCGGCCCGGCTGCCCGCCGACCTGGTCGAGCTCGCCGTCTGGATGGCCGACGAGTACTGCTCGACGCCCGCGCGCAGCCTGCAGATCCTGCTCCCGGCAGGCGCCGCCCAGGGCCTGAAGGAGAAGCAGGTTCTGGTCGCCTTCATCACCGCCACCGGCGCAGCGGCACTCGAGGAGGGCACCAAGCTCACCGACGGTCAGCGCCAGGCGCTCGAGGCGATCGCCGACCAGCCGGCGATCGCCGCAGCTGTCGGCACCGCCACCCTGCGCCGGCTCGAGAGCCGCGGGCTGGTCGCGCTCGAACTCGGCGTCCAGCGGCGCCGAGCGCCCACCCATGCCGTTTCGTCGACCTCGGCCACAGCCCCACCGCTGACAGCTGAACAGGAGGCTGCCCTCTCACCCATAAATTTGGCCCTCGCATCGGGCGACGATGGCAGCCGCGCTTTCCTGCTGCACGGCGTCACCGGGTCCGGCAAGACCGAGGTCTACCTGCAGGCCGCCAAAATGACGCTCGAGCAGGGCCGCAGTGTGATCATCCTCGTCCCCGAGATCTCGCTGACCCCGCAGGCGCTCGCACGATTCCAGGCCAGGTTCGGGGACATCGTCGCGGTCATGCACTCGGGCATGAGCGCCGGCAAACGCCACGACGAGTGGCTGCGCCTGGCAAGGGGCGAGGCGCGGGTCGCCGTCGGCCCCCGCTCGGCGATTTTCGCGCCGCTCACCGACATCGGCCTGATCGTCGTCGACGAGGAACACGAGAGCTCCTACAAGCACGAGAGCGACCCGCGCTATGACGCCAGGACGGTCGCCCGGCGCCGCGCCCAGGAGCACGCCGCCGTGCTGCTCGAGGGCAGCGCCACACCCCGGCCCGAGGGCGTGTTCGGCGCCAACCGGCTGGTCATGCGCGAGCGCGTCGACGGGCGGCCGCTGCCGGCTGTCGAGATCCTCGACATGCGCGGGTTGCACAACCCACTTCACCCCGACACCCGCCTGGCGCTGGCCGACTGCCGCCGCGACAGCGGCAAGGCGATCGTGCTGCTCAACCGCCGCGGCTGGTCGAACTTCCTGTCCTGCGGATCCTGCGGGCGGGTCTGGATGTGCCCCAACTGCGAGGTCGCGCTGGTGCTGCATCGGGCCGGCTCCTACGTTGCCTGTCATCACTGCGGGCACCGTGAGCGGGTGCCGTCGGCCTGCCCGGACTGCGGCTCGGTCTCGGTCGCGCGCCACGGCGCCGGCACCGAGCGGCTCGAGCACGAGCTCATGACCTCACTCGCGGACGCTGACTTCCCGGTGCTGAGGCTGGATGCGGACGCCGCCGGGCTGGACGCCCGCGCGGAGATCCTCGAACGCTTCCATGCCGCCCCGAGCGGCGTGCTGATCGGCACGCAGATGGTGGCCAAGGGCCACGACTTCGCCGATGTCGGGCTCGGCATCGTCGTCGATGCCGACCAGACTCTGCGCTTCCCGGACTTCCGCTCCGAGGAGCGCACCTTCGCCCTGATCACCCAGCTGGCGGGCCGGACCGGCAGGGGCGGCGCCGGCCGGGTTCTGGTGCAGACGATGGAGCCGAAGGCACGGCCGATCGCGCTCGCGGCCGAGCACGACTCAGAGACGTTCGTGCGCGGCGAACTGCGCCGCCGCAAGGCGCTCGGCTACCCGCCGTTTGCGACCCTGATCCGGGTGATCTGCGCGTCGATCGACGGCGACGCGGCATACAACGCCTGCGCAGCGCTGCGCGACCGCATCAGCGCGGCCAGGCACGAGCCGGACCGGCTCGCGGTCCTCGGCCCGGCGCCGCTGTTCATGCTGCGCGGGAAGGCGCGCTATCAGATGGTGGTCAAGGCCGCCGATCGGGGCACGGCCGTGTCAGCGGTACGCGACGCGGTCGACGCCGTCAGCGGCGACCGTGCCCACCGCGAGGTGGCGCTCAGCGTCGACGTCGACCCGCAGTAGCGCCTGCGGGACCGGCAGCGGCGCCTATGGCAGCCCCTGCGATTCCAGGAACCGCTCGACGAGTCCCCGAACAACAGCGGCCATCGGGAAGTTGTGCTGCTCGCACCAGGCCTTGAGCTCGTCGTAGCGAGCCTGCGGGAAGCGGATCGGCACGATCTTCACGTCCGGTGTCGGAAGCAGTTCACGCTCGCTCGCGAGCAGGCCTCCGACCCTCAGATCCATCGTGCCACGCACCGCCACCTCGCCGCGACACCGCGCGTCGCTCAGTCTGATCGCGTGCTCCCAGGTGTCGTTGCCGGTCAGGCCCCGGAGCAGCAGTGCCAGGACCGCGTCCTGATCTGCCTCCGGCAGCGAGCGGATCGCGCCAAGGAGCAGGCGCACTGCATGGTCTTTTTCGGGATTCTGATCCGATATCGCAGCGATATCGCCGACGATATCGGACCAGATTCGCGTTTTGGGAACCGTGTGCGTGCGGACGCCCGTCCGAGTGGGCGGACGGTCGGGCGCGGGCCAGAATAGACTCAAGAACCGTGAGCGACGCAGTCGATCAGGTGCACGCGGAAGAGGCCACGCCCGAGGAGGTCGAGCGTCAGGACGAGGTCGAGCTTCAGGACGAGGTCGAGCCTCAGGACGAGGTCGAGCAGGACGTCGAGCAGAAGCTCGACCCCGAGGCTGCCGCCCAGCGCGACGCCGCGCTCGCTCACGTCCGCAAGTTCGGGGACCCAGTGCTCAAGACCAGGGCACGTCCGGTGGAGCGCTTCGATGACGCGCTGCGCGAGGAGGTGCGGCGTATGGCGTTGCTGATGGACGCCGCGCTCGGGATCGGATTGGCGGCGACACAGGTGGGCGTGCTCCACCGGCTGCTCGTCTACCGCGTCCAGACCGGCGCACCGCTGGCGGCACTCACGAACCCGGTGATCGAGTGGTCCTCGAAGGAGGAGGAGATCGCCGAGGAGGGCTGCCTCAGCCTGCCGGAGGTGCACGTCGAGGTCGAGCGCCCCGTCCACGTCCGTGTGACCGCCCAAGACGAATACGGCGAGCCGATCATGATCGAGGCGTCGGGCCTCGAGGCACGGGTGATCCAGCACGAGCTGGATCATCTCGACGGCGTACTGATCCTCGATCGCACGCCGCGCGATCAGCGCAAGGATGCAATGCGGATCCTGCGCGACTGGCAGGAACGGCATCAGCAGCGCCCGGCGTGAGGACCGTCTACCTCGGTACCTCCGAGTTCGCGGCGGCCGTGCTGCGGCGGCTTTACGAGTCGCCTCATCGTCCGGTGCTGGTCGTCAGCCGCCCCGACAGCCCGCGTGGCCGTGGCCGCAGGCTGACAGCGCCGCCGACCGTGACGGTGGCCCACGAGCTCGGCCTCGAGACCTACCAGCCCGAGTCGCTCAACACCGAGGAGGCGCTCGCACGGGTCGCCGCCGCCGGGCCCGATGCCCTGATCGTGTGCGCCTTCGGCGCGCTGATCAAGGAGCCGCTGCTCTCGCGTTACCAGATCCTCAACGTGCACCCGTCGCTGCTGCCGCGCTGGCGCGGCGCGGCGCCGATCGAGCGTGCGATCCTGGCCGGGGACGAGCTGACCGGCGTCTCGATCATGTGCCTGACGGCCGGGCTCGACAGCGGGCCCGTCGGCCTGCAGGAGCGGGTCCCGATTGAGACCGACGACGATTACGGAACGCTGGCCGGCCGGCTGCAGGCGCTGGGTGGGGAGCTGCTCGTGCGCGCGCTCGATGAACCGCCCGCATACGTGGAGCAGGACGAGGCCGGCGTCACCTACGCCGAGAAGCTGACCCCCGAGGACCGCCGCCTCGACCCCTCGCAGCCCGTGCAGGCACAGGCGCGCCGGGTGCGCGCGCTCAGCCCGCATATCGGCGCCTACCTGGAGCAGCCCGACGGCAGCCGCCTGGGCGTGTGGCAGGCACGCGTCGCGAACGGCGAGCTGGAGCTGGTGAGCGTGCAGCCGCCGGGCAAACGCCCGATGTCCTGGGCCGACTACGAGCGAGGTCACCGGCGGTGAGCGTGGCGCCGGCCCGTCGCGCCGCCTACAACGTGATCCGCCGCGTGTTCGAGCAGGGGGCCTTCGCCGACCGTGCGCTGCATGGCGCCGTCGCCGAGCTCGACCCGCGTGACCGGGCGCTGGCGATGACGCTCGCCTACGGGACCGTGCAGCGCATGCGCACGCTCGACCACCTGCTCGCGGCATTCGTCTCGAGCCCGCTCGAGCGCCTGGAGCCACCGGTGCTGGCGGCGTTGCGGCTGGGCGCGTTCCAGCTGCTCTATCTCGGCGGGGTGACGGACTACGCGGCCGTGAACGAGAGCGTCGAGCTGGCCAAACTCGAGAGCCGAGGCGGCGCCAAGCTCGTCAACGCGGTGCTGCGCCGGGCCGGCCGTGAGGGCAGGCAGCGCCTGGCGAAGCTCGATGACACAACACCACAGCGGGCCGCGGTGCTGCATTCGGTTCCCGACTGGCTGGCGGGGATGTGGTGGCAGGAGCTCGGCCCCGATGTCGCCCGGGCGCTGCTGGCCACCGTCAACCTGCCGGCCGAGTCCTCGATCAGAGTGAACCGGCTGCGGAGCACGCCCGAGGAGGTGAAAGCCGCGCTGCAAGCGAGCAGCGCGGCCCGCTCCGCACCCCCATGGGAGGACCACCAGGGCCTGCCTGAACTACCGGAGATGCTGGTGCTCGACGGTGCCTTCGACGCGTTCGGCTCGGAGCTCTTCAAAGCGGGCGCGCTGATGCCGCAGGCACGTGGTTCGGCGGTGGTCGCGAGGGTGCTGGCGCCGCAACCGGGCGAGCGTGTGCTCGATCTCTGCGCCGCGCCGGGGGGCAAGACGACCCACCTGGCGGCCTTGATGGGCGGGGAGGGGGAGCTCGTCGCCGTCGAGGTCCATCCCGGGCGCGCGCGAGCGCTGCAGGAGACCTGCCGGTTGATGGGCGCCGAGCAGGTCCGCGTCGTGCAGGCCGACGCGCGCGAGTTCAGCGACGCCGGGGGATTCGATCGCGTGCTGGTTGACCCGCCGTGCAGCGGCCTCGGAACCCTGCAGGCGCGGCCCGACCTGCGCTGGCAGCCGCGGCGTGGCCAGATCGGCGAGCTCGCCGAGACGCAGGCGCAGCTGCTGCGGACTGGCGCCGCGCAGCTGCGGCCCGGCGGATCGCTGGTCTATTCGGTCTGCACGATCAGCCGCCGGGAGGCGGATCAGGTGGTCGATGCGTTCCTGGATGAGGCGCCCGATTTCAGCTGCGAGAACCGCTGGCAGCTGCTGCCGAGCAGCGATCGCACCGACGGCTTCTTCATCGCTCTGTTTCGGCGAGCGTAGGCACTCGCGTTAGAGTTTGAAAATGTGGACGAGGTGCAGGCGATCATGGGCCCCGAGTGCCCCAACTGCCATGAGCCCTGGTTGCGCCCCAGCGCATCGCCGGGCCGTTACCGCTGCCTCTACTGCATGAGCCGCTACGAACTTCAGTCCGTCTGCCCGAACTGCGGCGAACATTCAACGATCGTGCGCATGTCGACGACCGCGATCGTGGTCTGCAACCACTGCCAGGGCAGCATGCTCAAGCCGCTGTGAGCGAGGCCGCGAGTTGAGCGACGCGGAGCGCATCCGCGCGCGTGAGGTCGCACCCTCGATCCTGGCCGCCGACCTCGCTGCGCTCGGCTCACAGGTAGACGAGGTGCTGGCGGCTGGCGCGCGCGTGATCCACGTCGACGTGATGGACGGTCACTTCGTGCCGCCGATCACCTTCGGGCCCAACGCAGTCGAGGCGGTCGCCGGACGGGTCCACGCCGCCGGGGCGATCATCGACGTGCATCTGATGATCGAGCGCCCCGAGCGCCAGGTGGCCGACTTCATCAGCGCGGGCGCCGACAGCATCACCATGCATGTGGAGGCGACCCCGCACATCCACTACACCCTGCAGGCGATCCGCGAGGGCGGCTGCACCGCCGGGGCGGCGATCTGCCCGGCGACGCCCGTCGCCGCGGTGGCGGACGCCGCCGCCGACGGGGTGCTCGATCTGGCGCTGTGCATGAGCGTCAACCCGGGCTGGGGCAACCAGAAGCTGATCGGGCACTCGTTCACCAAACTCGCGCAGCTGCGCGCGATGCTCCCCGACGCGGTCGGCGTCGAGGTCGACGGTGGGGTCAATGCCGCCACCGCGCGCAGCGTCGCCGACGCCGGCGCGAACCTGCTCGTCGCGGGCACGGCGGTGTTCGCCGCCGCCGATCCCGGTGCCGCCTTCCAGGAGATCACCGCCGCCGCCTGGTCCACCCGCTGAAGGATCGGGTGGTCGGGTCCCTAATCTTCATCGAGTGCCAGTGACCAGCGAATTCGACGCGCGGCAGCTGGAGCGCGCGATCGATCTCGCCGCGCTCGGCGGCAGCGATGTGAGCCCGAACCCGCGCGTCGGTGCCGTGATCGTGCGCGACGGCAGGGTGATCGGCGAGGGCTACCACCACGCGGCCGGCGGCCCGCACGCCGAGGTCGAGGCGATCCGCAGCGCCGGCGATCATGGCCTCGAGGGGGCGACGATCTACGTCTCGCTCGAGCCCTGCTGCCACCAGGGGCGCACGCCGCCCTGCACCGACGCGATCCGCGAGGCCGGGATCTCCCGGGTCGTCGTCGCCTCCGATGACCCCTCCGCCCACGCCTGCGGGCGGGGACTCGGGATCCTGCGCGATGAGGGCGTCGAGGTGGTTGTCGCCGACGGCGAGATCGCATCGCGCGCGCGCCTGCTGAACCAGCCGTTCCGCAAGCACGCCCGTACCGGACGGCCGTGGGTGATGTTCAAATCGGCGATGTCGATCGACGGCAAGGTCGCCACTCGCAGCGGTGACTCGAAGTGGATCTCGGGCGAGGGGAGCCGTGAGCTCGTGCACGAGTGGCGGGCCGCCAGTGACGCGGTCGCGGTCGGGATCGGCACGGCGCTGGCCGACGACCCAGTGCTGACGGCGCGCGTCGGCGGCAGCGATTCGCAGGTGCTCGCCGGCAGGCAGCCGCGGCGCGTGATCTTCGACTCGCTGGCGCAGCTTCCGCTCGGCTCCCGGTTGCTGGACGACGCCGCTACCAGCCCGCTGACGGTGGTCGTCTCGCGCGCGGCCCAGCGCTCGGCGACCGATGCACTCGGGACTCGCGGCGTCGAGGTGATCACAGCCACCGGCGAGAACGAGCAGGCGCGCGTGCGCTCGGCGCTCGACCAGCTCGGCGCCTCGGGAGTGACCTCGCTGCTGCTCGAGGGTGGGCCGAAGCTGGCGGGGGTCTTCCTCGACGCCGGCGAGGTCGACGAGGTCAGGTTGTTCGTGGCGCCGATCCTGCTCGGCGGTCGTGGCGCGCGCGATCCGCTGGAGAGCGAGGGTGTCGAGAACGTCGCGGACGCCGTCCGCGCACTGACGCTCACCTGCGTGCGGGTGGGCGACGATCTTCTGCTCAGCGGACGGATCAGGGAGTGGTGACGTGTTCACCGGGCTGATAGCCGATCTGGGCGAGATCACGGCAGTCGAAGGCTCGGTTGACGGCGTGCTGCTTCACGTCGCCAGCAGCCTCGCCGCCGAGCTCGCGGAGGGCGACTCGATCTCTGTCAACGGCGTCTGCCTGACGGCGACCTCGATCGCGGCGGACTCGTTCACGGCCGATGTCATGAATGAGACCCTGCGGCTCAGCTCGCTGGCCGAGGCCGGCGCCGGCACCCCGGTGAACCTCGAGCTCGCGATGCGGCTCGAGGATCGCCTCGGCGGGCACATGGTCCAGGGCCACGTGGATGGTGTCGGCCGCGTCGTGGCGACGGCCGCAGACGGCTTCTCGCGGCGGATCACGGTCGACGCGGCCCCCGAACTGCTGCGCTACATGGTCCATAAGGGATCGATCACGGTGGACGGGGTATCGCTAACCATTGCGGGTCTGGACGATCGATCATTTACCGTTTCGTTGATACCCGAGACGATGGAGCGCACCAATCTTGGTGGCGCTGAGCCAGGGACCAGGGTCAACCTCGAGGTCGATGTGCTGGCGAAATACGTTGAACGGCTGATCCCAGGAGGAACCGCACGGTGACGACAGTGAAGAGCCCGTTCGCCACGATCGAAGAGGCAATCGAGGACATCCGTCAGGGCAAGATGATCGTCGTCTGTGACGACGAGGATCGGGAGAACGAGGGCGACCTGACGATGGCGGCGCAGTTCGTCACGCCCGAGGCGATCAACTTCATGGCCAAGGAGGGACGCGGCCTGATCTGCCTGTCGCTGACTCCGGAGCGCTGCGACGAGCTCGGCCTCAACCTGATGGCGGCCAAGAACGAGTCGTCGTTCGAGACACCGTTCACGGTCTCGATCGAGGCCCGCACCGGCGTCAGCACCGGCATCTCGGCCGCCGACCGCGCGCGCACGATCCAGGTCGCGATCGACCCGAATACCAGCCCGCGCGAGCTGGTGCAGCCGGGGCACGTATTCCCGCTCAAGGCCAAGACGGGCGGCACGCTCGAGCGCGTGGGCCAGACCGAGGCCGCGGTCGACCTCGCGCGCCTGGCCGGGCTGATCCCCGCCGGCGTGATCTGCGAGGTCATGAACGACGACGGCACCATGGCCCGCGTGCCGGATCTGGCCGAGTACTGCGCCCGCCACGGGCTCAAGATGATCACGGTCGCCGACCTGGTCGCCTACCGCCGGCGCACCGAGAAGCTCGTCGAGCGCGTCGTCTCGACGCGGCTGCCGACGGCCTTCGGGGACTTCGTGGCGGTCGGCTACCGCTCGATGCTCGACGGCAAGCACCATGTGGCGCTCGTCAAGGGCGAGGTCGACGGCGAGGAGGACGTGCTCGTACGGGTTCACAGCGAGTGCCTGACGGGCGACGTCTTTCACTCGATGCGTTGCGACTGCGGCGAGCAGCTCGAGTCGGCGCTGACGATGATCGAGGCCGAGGGCCGCGGAGTGCTCCTGTACCTCAGCCAGGAGGGGCGCGGCATCGGCCTGCTCAACAAGCTGCGCGCCTACAAGCTGCAGGAGGAGGGGCTTGACACCGTCGAGGCAAACCTGCGGCTCGGGCTGCCGGCTGACCTGCGCGACTACGGGATCGGCGCGCAGATCCTGGTCGACCTCGGCCTGAGCAGCATCCGCATCCTCACTAACAATCCGAAGAAGATCTCCGGGCTGTCCGGACACGGGCTCTCGGTCACCGACCAGGTCCCGATCGTGCACCAGGCGAACCCCTACAACCAGGCCTACCTGCGGGCCAAGCGCGACAAGCTCGGGCACATCCTGCACCACCAGGCGCTGGCCCTTGACGATGAGATGCTGCACGACGAGCGGATCGACAGGCGTGCGGCCGAGCGCGAGGAGAGCATCGATGGCGAGGAGAGCATCGATGGCGAGTGAGGACCGGGTAGCACTGTGCATCTCGCGCTTCTACGCGGACCTCGCCGACGCGCTCGAGGAGGGTGCCCGCGACGCGCTCGCCGAGGCCGGGATCACCGAGATCGACAGCTTCGAGGTGCCAGGAGCGTTCGAGCTGCCGCTGATCGGCCGCTACGCGGCCGACAGCGGACGCTACGCGGCGATCATCGCGCTCGGTGCGGTGATCCGCGGAGAGACCGACCACTATGAGTACGTCTGCAGTGAGACCGCCCGCGGGCTGCAGGACGTCCAGCTGGCCAGCGGCGTGCCGATCGGCTTCGGCCTGCTGACCGTCGAGGACGCCGACCAGGCGCGGGCACGGGTCAAGGGTGGCGGCAAGCGCGACAGCGGGCGGCACGCGGTCGAGGCGGCGCTGGCCTCGCTGGCGGTGAAGCGCGAGCTCACAGAGCGGCCACGGAGGGCGGGCTTCTCGATATGAGGCCCCGTGAGCGATAGGCCGTCCGAGAACGGGATCGAGGATCTGATCCAGATCGGCGCCGCGGCGACCGCGCTCGGGGTCAGCATCGACACGCTCAGGCGCTGGGAGCGCTCGGGCCGCGTCAGCTTCGAGCGCCGTGGCAACCGCCGCTACATGTCCTCGTTGGAGCTGTCGAAGCAGCTGCACGAGCGCGGCGCGAGCGGCCGCTCGAGCGCTCGCAATCATTTCACGGGGGTTGTCGTCGCGGTCAAGCGCGACGACGTGATGGCCCAGATCGAGCTCGTCTGCGGACCCTTCCGCGTCGTCTCGCTGATGTCGCGCGAGGCGGCCGACGATCTGGGGCTGAAGCCCGGCGTCACGGCGACCGCGGTTGTCAAGTCGACCAACGTGATCATCGAGACGCGCTGAGCTGGGGGACCGCCTATACTCCGCCGCCGTATGTCAAAGGTTTGCCACGTATGCGCCAAGGGCCCGTCCTTCGGCCACTCCCGCAGCCACTCGATGGTTGCCACTAATCGCCGCTTTGATCCGAACCTCCAGCGCGTGCGGATCGACGATGGCGGCACGCCGCGTCGCGTGTACGTTTGCACGCGCTGCCTGAAGGCCGGCAAGGTCACCAAGGCTCGCTAGCCGGGCTCGCGGTGAGCGACCCCGCAATCCTTCGCTTCCGCGCGCTCGTGGAGGCGGGCCTCGACGCGCTCGAGGAGCGCCGGCAGGAGGTCAACGATCTGAATGTCTTTCCTGTCGCCGACGGCGACACGGGAGACAACATGGTGCTGACGATGCGGGCCGTGCTAGAGGAGCTCGACCGCATCCTCGAGGCCACGCGCGAGCGCTCGCTCGACGAGATCGGCCGAGAGGAGATCGTCGGCTCGGTCGCCCGTGCCGCCCTGCTGGGCGCCCGCGGCAACTCGGGCGTGATCCTCTCGCAGCTGATCCGCGGTGCCGCCGAGGAGCTGATCAGCCGCCCGGGCGAGCTGATCGACCCGGTGCTGATCGGCGCGGCGCTCGCGCGCGCGGCCGATCAGGCCTACGGCTCCGTGCGCAACCCGGCCGAGGGCACGATCCTCACGGTCGTGCGCGAGATGGCCAGCCGCGTCGCGACCGAGCTCGCGCACATGTCCGAGACCCGGCTCGGCCCGGACGCGAGCGCCGGCGTGCAGGACGCGCTCGCGGCCGAGGTGATCGAGCGTGCACTCGACGCCGGCCAGCAGGCGGTCAAACGCGGCCCGGACCTGCTGCCGGTGCTGCGCGAGGCCGGCGTCGTCGACGCCGGCGGTTACGGGCTCACGGTCGTCCTGGCCGGCATGGTCGGGGCGCTGCGCGGGGTCGAGGCGGTCAAACTCGACCATTACGCGCCGGCCAAGATCACACACCCCGAGCATGCCTCGACCTCGTTCCGCTACTGCACCAACTTCGCTGTGACCGGGATCGATCTCGACCAGCGCAGCTACACCGAGGCGCTCGAGGCGCTCGGGGACTCGGTGCTCTGCGTCGGCGACCGCTCGACGCTCAAGATCCATGTTCACACCGATACGCCAGACGCCGCGATGGCGCTGTTTTCAGCGCACGAGGTCTCGCGGATCGACATCGCCGACATGAGCGAGCAGATCAGGAACCGCGACGCACGGTTGACGATGCCGGGCTCGATGTTCCCCGCCGCAGTCATTGCCGATGCGGTCTGCGGGGGGCTGGCGGTTGTGACGGGCGAGGGCTTCCGCGAACTGTTCCTGGGTTTCGGCCTGACCGCGCTCGACGGCGGCTCGACGCTGAATCCGTCGACCAACGAGCTGCTTGCGGCGATCCACTCGGTCCCGGCCGAGGACGTTGTGCTGCTGCCCAACAGCTCGAACGTCTTCATGGCCGCCGAGCGGGCGGCCGAGCTTTCCGACAAGAACGTCGTCGTCGTGCCCTCGCGGTCGCTGCAGGCAGGCCTCGCCGCCGCAGTCGCGCTCGACCCGCACCGCCATGCCGCGGAGAACGCCGGGGCGATGGCGGAGATCCTCGGCGCGCTGCGCACCGGCGCGGTCGCCCGGGCCGCGCGCGACGACGCCGCCGGTCGCTTCAGCGTCGGTGAGGCGATCGGCTTCGTCGACGACGAGCTCGTCATCTGGGGTGACCCCGAGTCGACGCTGCGCGAGGTGATCACACGGCTGTCCGACGACGCCGAGCTGGTCACCGTGCTGCGGGGGATAGATGCGCCGCTGGACGACCAGGCGGTTGAGACGCTGGCTGACGCCGACGTCGAACTCGAGCTCTCAGCCGGCGGGCAGGAGAGCTACTGGTGGTTGCTCACCGCCGAGTAGTAGTGCTGCCCGCGGCCGAGTAGCCGCGAGCGCCGGCTCACGAGCCGGGATACTCGTTGGGATCATCGACGACGTCGACGTCATGGACGTCGGCCTCCACCAGCGTCGCTCCATGCAACCGCTCGATCGCCTGCGTCAGCTGCTGAAGTGGCTCGATCAGGTCCTCGCGGTTCGCCTTCTGCTCGAGCATGATCCGGACCTCCGCGAGCTCACGTGCCAGGAACTCGGTCTCGGCGAGGGAGCGGCCGTTGGTCTCGCGGTCGCGCTCGACCTCCTGCTTGTCGCGATCGGTCTGGCGGTTCTGTGCGAGCAGGATCAGGGGCGCCGCGTACGCCGCCTGCGTCGAGAACAGCAGGTTCAGCAGGATGAACGGGTAGGGGTCAAACGCATGCTTCTTGCCCATGTCGAGGGCGACAATGGCGTTGACAGCGATCCAGACGATGACGATGATCGTCTGCACGGCCAGGTAGCGGCCGGTGCCGAGAAAGCGCGCTACCGACTCAGCCCAGCGCGCGAACGCGTCGGAGTCATAGCCGCTGCCGCCGCCGGAACCCTTCGGTTTGCTGAGATCGTTCCTGCGCGCCATGACAGTCAGATTGTCGCGTGAGTTGTGCGCCAGCCCTGCGGCAGCACGCGGTCGAGCACGTCATCGATCGTCACGGCACCGACGAGACGGCCGGCGTCGTCGGTTACCGGCAGCGCGACTACGTTGTAGGCGGCGAGCCGCCCCGCGACCTCGCGGTCGGATACGCTCGTGTTCACCGAGTCCCAGTCCTCGTCGATGCAGCGCCCGAGTGGCTTGGAGGGCGACTCACGCAGCAGACGCTGGACGCCGACGACGCCGACGAAGCGGCCGGTCGGAGTCTCGAGCGGCGGCTGGCAGACGAACACCTGGGTGGCCAGCGGCACCGGCAGATCGGGGTTGCGAATATGCGCCAGCGCCTCGGAGACCGTCGTCTGGGAGGACAGGATGATCGGCTCGGGGGTCATCAGACCACCGGCGGTATCGGGCTTGTAGACGAGCAGGCGCCGCACCGGCTCCGCCTCCTCGGGATCCATCGCGGCGAGCAGTTCCTCCTGCTCGCTGCGCGACAGCTCTCCGAGCAGATCGGCCGCGTCGTCGGCCTCCATCTCGTCGAGCACGCGCCCGACGCGTTCCGGGTCCAACCCCTCGATCAGGCGGACCTGCTCGTCTTCGGGCATCTCCTCGAGCAGGTCGGCGAGGCGCTCGTCCTCGAGTGCCTCGGCCAGCAACCGCCGCCGGCTGAGCGGCAGATTGCGGATTTCGTTGGCCATCTCGGCGGGGTGCAGTCCTCCGAGGTTGGCGGCCTGGCGGTCGACGGGCCGCCCCTCGGCAAAGAGCTCGCCCGCCTCGCTCCAGTCGATCACCTCGGGCGCGCGGTTGAGGCCGGGCACGCGGTGTCCCACATGCAGGGCCACGGTCGCGACCTCCCAGGCGAACGGCTCGGGCGCGGGTTGCAGCCCGATGTCGACGACTCGCCGGCCGCCAAGCTTGCGCCCGATCAGCTCGCCGGCTGCGAGCTTCTCGCCCTCGCGCAGCTCGAACTGCTTGAGGTTGATCGCCCCGCGCCGCAGCCGCACGCCGCGCATGTCGATCTCGCCGATGCGCCCGGCGCTGACGAACACACGCCGGCGCTGGACGCCACCGACGACGAAACCGTTGACGCGCGGCGGGCGCCCGCCCATGTCGAGCACCACGTCGACCACGTGGCCGACGTCGGAGCCGTCCGCTGCCATCAGCGGCAATCGCGCCACTCTGGATACGTAGAGGATCCGCTCGCTCATGGCTTTAGATCGTAGGCTGACCGCCGCGGCGGTCAAGCTTTGCAGCATCGAGCGCATGCCGACCGCCTTCGCAGATACCCGTGAGCTGACGCCCGAGGAGCTCGCCTCGGCTCCGATTCGCTACCCCGCGCCGCGCCAGCTGCAACGGCAACTGAAGGTGGCCGGCGCCAAGGCGGCACAGGGCGCGGCGAGCCTCGGACTGGCGACGGTCGGTGACCTGCTCGAGCATCTCCCGCGCGACCGCCGCGAGGCGCGCAGCGTGAGCGAGCTGATGGAGGGGGAGACGGCGACGATCGTCGTCGAGGTCAAGCGGATCACGGCGCGACCCGTCCGCAAGCGCGGGATGCGGCCGCTGGTCGAGGCCACCGTCGCCGATGGCACGGGCTCCATGAATGCCGCCTTCTTCAACCAGCCCTGGCTGGTGGACCGCTATCCGGCCGGGACGCGGCTGATTCTGCATGGCAAGGCGGGAGCTCGTGGCCGCTTCACCGTCCAGGCCCACGCGCCGACCGACCAGCCGCTGTCGGGCGCAGCGCCAGCGGGCGCAGCGCCCGGGGCAAACGCCGGCGTCGCCCACTATCCCGCGACCGACGGGCTCTCCTCCACGCAGATCCTGGCGCTCGTGCAGGAGCATGCCGTCAACTTCGACGACGTGCTCGAGCCGCTGCCGGCGGCGCTGCGCCTGCGCGAAGGGCTGCTCGACCGCCCCGGTGCGCTGCGGACAGCGCACTTCCCGCTGGCCGAGGGCGATCACGAACAGGCGCGGCGACGGCTGGCCTTCGATGAGCTCTTCCTGGGCCAGCTGGCACTGCAACAGCGCCGCCGCGACCGCCGCGCGGGCGCCCAGGCACCGGAGCTGGCCGGAGCGCGTGAGCTGACCGAGCGCTGGCTTACCCACCAGCTGCCGTTCCCGCTGACCGATGACCAACGCGCCGCACTCGAGGTGATTGACGGCGACCTCGCGCATCGGGAGCCGATGCAGCGGTTGCTGATGGGCGAGGTCGGCTCGGGCAAGACCGTGGTCGCCCTGTACGCAATGCTGCGGGCGGTCGAGCACGGCTACCAGGCCGCGCTGATGGCACCGACCGAGACGCTCGCCGAGCAGCACTTCCAGACGGTACAGCGGCTGCTCGGCTCGGAACCGGCCAGCGCCGGGCTGCTGACCGGGTCTACACCGGCCAGGCGCCGCACCGACCTGCTCGGGAAGCTCGCGACGGGCGAGCTCGCGCTGATCGTCGGCACCCACGCGCTGATCGAGGATGCCGTCCGCTTCGAGCGTCTGGCGGTGGTGGTGATCGACGAGCAACACCGCTTCGGCGTCGGCCAGCGGGCGGCCCTGGCGGCGGCCGGCGGCGGTGGTGGTCAGGAGTCAGATCGAGGCCAGGTGCCGCATGAGCTTCACATGACGGCCACCCCGATCCCGCGTACGCTCGCGCTCAGTCGCTACGGCGACCTCGACATCACGATCCTGCGGGAGCTTCCGCGCGGCCGCCGGCCGATCGCCACCCACGTCTGCTCGACCGAGCGCGAGCGCGAGCGCGCCTATGAGCGCATCCGTGAGGAGGTCGACGCGGGCCGCCAGGCCTTCGTCGTGTGCCCGCTGGTGGAGGAGTCCGAGGCTCTGCAGGCGCGCGCCGCCACCAGCGAGTACGAGCGTCTGCGCAGCGGCCCGCTGGTGGGCTATGAGGTGGTGCTGATGCACGGGCAGATGCGACCGGCGGAGAAGCAGGCGGCGATGGAGCGGTTCGCGGCGGGAACCGCGCAGATCCTCGTGGCCACGACCGTGATCGAGGTCGGCATCGACGTCCCCAACGCCACGGTGATGCTGGTCGAGGACGCCGACCGCTACGGGATCTCGCAGCTGCACCAGCTGCGCGGCCGCATCGGCCGCGGTGAACACGCCTCGCTGTGCCTGCTGTTCGGCCGGCGCGAGTCCCATCGCCTGCAGGCACTGGCGCGCGAGGCTGACGGGTTCCGCCTGGCCGAGGTCGACCTGGCGCTGCGGGGACACGGGGAGCTCGCCGGCGTGCGCCAATCGGGTCATGATGTCGAGCACCGCTTCGCCGACCTGACTCGCGACAAGGAGCTGTTGGAGCGCGCCGCGCTCCACAGCCGCGCGCTGCTCGATCAGGACCCGGGCCTGGCCGAGCCCGAGCATGCCCTGATCGCGCGGGCGCTGCCCAGGATCCTGGCGTGAGGGTCGTCGCCGGTACGCTGCGCGGCCGTCCGCTGCGCGCCCCCAAGGGCGCGACGACCCGTCCGACGTCCGATCGCGTGCGTGAGGCCCTGTTCTCGATCCTCGCCTCCGTCGACGGCAGCCGCGTGCTCGACCTCTTCGCCGGCTCCGGTGCGCTGGGGATCGAGGCGCTCTCACGCGGGGCAGCCGGGGCGACGTTCGTCGATTCGGCGGCGGTGGCGGTGGCGGCGGTGCGTCACAACCTCGAGCAGCTCGGCCTGCAGGGAGAGGTGCTGCGAATGCCGGCGCTGCGGGCGCTCGCTTGCACCCCGGTGCTCGGCCATGAATACGATCTTGTCTTTCTCGACCCCCCATACCGTATGGCGAGCTCCCTGGGGCCTCGGCTGTCGGAAGTGCTGCCGCCGGTCCTCGCCCCTGAGGCCCGGGTGGTGGTGGAGAGCGACCGGCGGGCGCCGCTGGAGCTCGAACTGAAGCTGCTGCGTGAGCGGCGGTACGGAGACACCCTGATCAGAGTCCATGTCGCTGGATAACCGAATCGCAGTCTGTCCGGGCTCATACGACCCGGTCACCAACGGTCACCTGGACGTGATCTCCCGCGCCTCCGCGATGTTCGACAAGGTCATCGTGGCGGTCGTCAACCTGCCGGTGCGCAAGGGATCGACAGTCTTCACGGCCGACGAGCGCGTCGCGTTCATCAAGCACGCGACGGCCCATCTCGGCAACGTCGAAGTCGAGCCGTTCAGCGTGCTGACGGTGGACTTCGCCCGGGATCGCGGGGCGAAGGCGATCGTGCGCGGATTGCGTGCGACTTCCGATTTCGAATACGAGCTCGAGCTCAATCAGCTCAACCGCGAGCAGGCCCCGGACATAGAGTCCGTTTACTTGATGGCATCTGCAAAGTACTCTTTCATCAGGTCCAGCGGGGTCAAGGAGCTCGCTACCTTCGGTGGCCGGATCGACGGTCTGGTGCCGGATGAGGTCGCCGTAGCCTTGAAGGAACGAATCAGCCGCTGACGAAACTAGGAACTTGAGATGGACGTTCTCGTACTCATCGACAAGCTCGACGATCTTGTCCACAACGCGAAGCCGATGCCGCTCACGGATCAGGTGCGCGTCGACAAGGAAGAGATTTACGACATCCTCGACCAGATGCGCGCCACGATCCCTGAGGAGATCAAGCAGGCACGCTGGATCGTCAAGGAGCGTCAGGAGATGCTGGCCGAGGCCAAACGCGAGGCCGAGCGCATCGTCAAGGAGGCGCGTGACCGCCAGGAGCGGCTCGTGTCCGAGCAGGAGATCACCAAGCAGGCCGAGCGTGAAGCCGAGGAGATCCTCGACGATGCGCGCGCCCGCGAACGTGAGATCCGCCTCGGTGCGGAGGACTACGCCGACGAGATCCTGAACACGCTCGAGGTCAACCTCTCGAAGTTCATCGCCGCGGTGCAGCGCGGCCGCGATCGCCTGGCGGGCAAGGACGAGCCCGCCGAAGTCGCGTAGGGTCGATACCGGTCCAGGCGTGCGGATCTAACGGTATAGCCCCTCAGCGCGCACGAACTTCTGTTCGCCAGGTTCCGTCCGGGACGCACGTCATCCTCGGTGCATGAATGCTGTTTGGCTGATCGCCGGGCTGATCGTTGGCGCGGGCGTGACCATGCTGATCATGCGCGAGCGCATCCGCGCGCTGCATGAGAACCAGGACCGGATGCGCGACAACCAGGCGCAGATGTCGGATTCGTTCAAGGCGATGAGCGCCGAGGCGCTCGACACCAGCATCCGTCAGCTCACCGAGATGGCCAGGACGCAGCTGCAGAGCACCCAGGCCGAGACCAAGGGTGAGCTCGAGAAGCGCCAGTTGGCGATGGAGCAGCTGGTGCGGCCGCTGAAAGATCAGTTGCAGCGAGTCGACCAGCAGCTGCTGACGCTGAACAAGGAGCGCCACCAGTCGCAGGGCATGCTCGCCGAGCGCATGCGACAGCTGGCCGAGGCCAACGAGAAGCTTCGCTCCGAGACCGGCGCGCTCGTGACCGCGCTGCGCAAGCCCAACGCGCGCGGTCAGTGGGGTCAGATGCAGCTGCGCAAGGTCGTCGAGCTCGCCGGGATGGTGCGCCATTGTGATTTCACCGAGCAGGCCAGCTTCGCCGGCGACGAGCAGACGCTGCGGCCGGACATGGTCGTCAATCTGCCCGGCGGAAAGCACGTCGTCGTCGACGCCAAGGCGCCGCTGCAGGGCATCCTCGACGCCTACGATGCGCCCGATGAGCAGACGCGCAGCGAGGCGATGCAGGCCCATGCGCGCCTGCTGCGTCGCCACGTCAAGCAACTCGCCGACAAGGCCTACTGGGACGGCATGGAGTCGGCGCCGGACTTCGTCGTGCTGTTCCTGCCGGGTGAGCATCTCTACGGCGCCGCGCTCGACGCCGATCCCTCGCTGATCGAGGACGCGATGTCCCGACGTGTGCTGATCGCCACGCCGACCACGCTGCTGGCTCTGCTGCACTCGGTCGGCTACGGCTGGCAGCAGGAGCGGGTGGCCGAGTCAGCCCAGGCGATCTCCGATCTCGGGCGCGAGCTGCACGGGCGCCTGGCAAAGCTTTCGGGCATGATCCAGACCCTCGGCAAGCGCCTGAACTCGACAGTCAACGCCTACAACGACACCGTCGGCTCCTATGAAAGGCGTGTCCTGCCCGCGGCGCGGCGCTTCGCCGACCATGGCGCGGTCGCCAGCGGCTCCGAGATCGGCGATCTCGATCAGATCACGGAGACCGCGCGCGAGACCAGCCTCACGTCGGACGACGAAATTGCTATTGCCCACGCCGAAGAG
>DASZMI010000070.1:0-6549 GCA_035551915.1 Solirubrobacteraceae bacterium
CGAATACACATCGGCAACGCGCGCCCGTTCGTCGTGTTCTCGCTGCTCAAGCGCTTCCTCCTCCATGAGGGCTACGAGGTCACGTTCGTCGCCAACATCACCGACGTCAACGACAAGATCTACGCGGCCGCCAGCGCGGCGGGAACCGTGTCCGAACAACTAGCACGCGAGATGACCGCACACTACATCGCCGACACCGAGCGGCTCGGCCTCGGCCGCCCCGACCATGAGCCGCTCGCAAGCGAGACGATCGACGAGATCATCGGACTGATCGAGAAGCTCATCGAGCGCGGCCACGCGTACGCCGTCGACGGCGATGTGTACTTCGCCGTACGCAGCTACGAGCGCTACGGCGAGCTCTCGCACCGGCGACTCGAGGACCTCGACCAGGGCGAAGGCAAGGAGGGCGCAGACCGCAAGCGCGACGCGGTCGACTTCGCCCTCTGGAAGGCGCAGAAGGCCGGCGAGGATACCGCCTGGGACACGCCCTGGGGCCGTGGTCGCCCGGGCTGGCACATCGAGTGCTCGGCGATGGCCGAGAAGCTGCTGGGGCTCGATTTCGAGATCCACGGCGGCGGCTCCGACCTCACCTTCCCACATCATGAGAACGAGGCCGCCCAGACCTGCGCAGCCCATGGGCAGCCGCTCACGCGGCTGTGGATGCACAACGGCATGTTGCGCCTCCAGAGCGCGAAGATGTCCAAGTCGGAGGGGAACACCTTCCTGCTGCACGAGGCGCTCGACGCATACGGCAGGGACGCCCTGATCGCGTACTTCTGCGCCGGTCACTATCGCCAGCCACTGGAGTTCGATGATCAGCGCATGGAGGCGGCTGCGGCGAGCGTCAAACGTTTCCGCGAGGTCGCGCGCCGGTTGAGCGCCGGACCGTCGCCCGCGTGGTCGGCGCCGCTGCGCGCGAAGTTCTTTGACGCCCTGTCCGAGGATTTCAACACGCCCCGTGCGCTCGCGACCGCCTTCGACTGGGTTCGGGAGGCGAACCGCAGCGACGTCCCTGTGGGCGACGCCGACCTGCGCGAGATGCTCGGCGTGCTGGCGCTCGACAGCCTGCTTGACGTAGATGCGGCGCAGGCGCCTGAAGCAGCCCAGACGCTGATGGACGAGCGCGAGGCCGCTCGGGCCGCCCGCGACTGGGTGCTCGCGGATGCGCTCCGCGATCGGCTGCGCGGGCTCGGCTGGGAGGTACGCGACGGCCCCGACGGCCCGGAGCTGCTGCCGGTCTGATGATCATCTATGGGCGCAACGCCGTACATGAGGCGATCCGTGGACCGCGGACGGTGAATCACATCTGGGCCACGACCAACGCCGGGCGCGAGCCCTGGCTCGACAACAGCGGCGTGCGCGTCACGCTCGAGCCCTCCGACGAGATCGCCAGGCGAGCCGGCTCCGACGGCCACCAGGGCGTCTGCGCTGAGGTCTCCGAGTTCCGCTACGTCGAGGGGGATCAGTTGCTCGCACACGACCGGGCGCTGATAGTCGCACTCGACCAGGTCCAGGACCCGCAGAATCTCGGCGCCATCTGCCGATCGGCCGAATGTGCGGGAGCCGTGGGGGTGGTGCTCCCTGAACGGCGCGCAGCCGAGGTTACGGCCGCCGTCTGTAAGGCCTCGGCGGGCGCGGTCGAACACCTGCCACTGGCCCAGGTCCGCAACCTCACGGACTTCCTAAACGACGCAAAGGCCCGCGGCTACTGGTGCTACGGGGCCGACGGTGACGCCAAGCTCGATTACCGTCAGGTCGATCTCAATGGCCCCGTCGTGCTTGTGATGGGCTCCGAGGGGCGCGGCCTGCGCCCGCGCGTGGCCTCGGCCTGCGACGCGCTGATCTCGTTGCCCCTGCGCGGCCAGATCGAGTCGCTCAGCGTCGGCGCCGCGGCAGCGGTACTGCTCTACGCGGCGGCGGGCGCCCGCGATTGACAACAACGATGATGCTCGAGCAGATCCGCGCACTTCCGAAGGCCGAGCTGCACCTCCACATCGAGGGCACGCTCGAGCCCGATCTCGCCTTCGCGCTCGCCAAGCGCAATGACATCAACTTGCGCTTTCCCACGGTCGCCGCGCTCGCCCAAGCCTACGACTTCGCCGATCTCCGATCATTCCTGAACCTCTACTACGAATGCATGGCGGTGCTGCTGCACCCGGCTGACTTTGCCGACCTCGCCAACGCCTACCTGGAGCGCGCGGCGCGCGATGGCGTGCGCCACGTCGAGATGTTCTTCGATCCTCAGGCGCATACGAGCCGTGGTGTTGCGCTCGATGATGTCGTCGCCGGCCTGCGCAGCGCTGTGCTCGAGGCGCCCGCGCGTCATGGTGTCTCGGCCGCACTGATCGCGTGCTTCGTGCGCGATCGTCCCGTCGCCGAGGCGATGCGCACACTCGAAGCGCTATCAGAGCACCTGGATGTCATTCAGGCTGTCGGCCTTGACTCGGCCGAGGTCGGCAACCCGCCCGGCGCCTTCCGCGAAGTCTTCGAGGCGGCCGCGCAGCTCGGGCTGCGAAAGGTCGCGCACGCGGGCGAGGAAGGGCCGCCGGAATACGTTTGGGAGGCCCTTGACGTGCTTGGGGTCGAGCGCATCGATCACGGCATCCGCGCGGTCGAGGACGGCGCTCTCCTGCGGCGCCTGGCCGCAGATCTGGTCCCCCTGACCGTCTGTCCGCTGTCCAACGTCAGGTTGCGTTGTGTCGACTCGCTCGAACACCACCCGCTGCCGCAACTGCTCGACGCGGGCGTGCTGGTCACGATCAACTCGGATGATCCCGCGTACTTCGGCGGCTACGTCGCGGAGAACTATCACGCGCTCCAGCAGGCGCTCGGGCTGGACATGAGCACGCTCAAGGCACTCGCCCGGAACTCGCTCGCCGCGAGCTTTGGCAAGGCCGGTTGATCCCGACCGGAGGCAGGAGTCGGTATGCGGGTCGCGACGGCCCCTTGACATGGTCACGCGGTTATGCGAACCTGCCGCGCAGCTAAGCATCAACTGAAGCTTTAGGCTCATATGTCGGAGGGTGCGGTCCTGGGGAGGATGCCGCCCTGCGGTGCAGATCAATAAGGCAGCGGCGCCAGGGGAGGTGACGCGCCACGCAATTCCAACCGTCGTAGCGGCCGGCAAGGCTGCACGGCGAAACAAAGGAACGTCGTCGTGGCTCGACTCTCATCAAACCCCAAGGGTCAACTACAGGTTGAGGATGGCTATCTCATCGCTCTGGCCAAGGCCGGAAACCCCGATGCTTACGACAGGCTCGTGCGCCGTTACTACGGCTTCGTGCGACTGAAGGCGTCGTCCTACTTCCTGGCGGGTGGAGATGCCGACGATCTCATCCAGGAGGGTCTCGTCGGTCTCTACAAGGCGATCCGCGACTACCGAACCGACCGTGAATCGAGCTTCCGCAACTTCGCCGAGCTCTGCATCACGCGGCAGATCATCACTGCGGTCAAGACCGCGACGCGCAACAAACACAGCCCGCTGAACCAATATGTCTCCTTCTCCAGCACGCCTGCCGGCACCGGCAGCGAGTCCGAGCCGACGCTCGACGAGATGATCGCGGGCTCGCCGGTCCACGACCCGGTCAACCAGGTGATCAGCTCCGAGGAGCTGCGCGCCCTCGTCAGCTGCATCTCGACCTCGCTCTCAGATCTCGAGTCGCGGGTGCTGTCGCTGTATCTCGACGGGCGCTCCTACGAGGAGGTCGGCCAGCGTCTCGGCTGTGACTGCAAGACCGTCGACAACGCGCTGCAGCGCGTGAAGCGCAAGGTCGGCCAGCATCTCCAGTCGCGGGCGATCGCTGCCTGATCGTCCGCTCTGCGAGCTTCACCCGACGCTGCCTGGCTGAGGCTGGGAGGCAAGCAGTCGGCCGAGGTGCGGCTCGTGGCCGTAGGTGTCGAAGGCCCGGAAGCGGTTGAAATGCCGGTGACCCGGCCCGTGGAAGTCGGAGGACCCGGTCGTGAGCAGGCCGAGTTCGGTGGCGCGGCGGACGAGCAGATCCGTCTGCGCTCGATCGTGGGTGATGTAGAAGGCCTCTACACCGTCGAGGCCCAATCCCACGAAGCGCTCGAGCGTCGCGATCGCCTCGGCGTCGGCGTCGATGTCCCAGAATGGGTGCGCCCAGACCGCCACGCCGCCGGCGTTGTGGATCAGCGCGATCGCCTCGGCGGCCGCGGGCGCCTCACGCTCGCGGAAGGCCGGCTTGCCGTCGATCAGGTAGGCGACGAGAAACTCGGTCGGGTTCGTCAACTGCTCGCTCTGCAGTCGTTCGGCATTGTGCGAATCCGTGGTTACCGCCTCCGCGAGATGGGGGCGCCCGATCGTTTTGCCGGCGAGCGCTCGCGCGTTGAGCAGCGCGTGGTTGACGCTCCAGCCGTTCTGCTGCAGCGCCTCGATCATCCGCGCGGCGCGGCGTTCTCGGTCCTCACGTGAACGCTCGAGCTGTGTCAGCAAGGCCTCGTCGCTTGGATCGAACGCGTACCCGCATATGTGCAGATCCGCCGCCACCGGATCGAGCACCGAGATCTCGACGCCGGTGAGGAAGCCGAGCCCGACGCGGGTAGCCATGTCGGCAGCTTCCGCGACACCGCCGACGCTGTCATGGTCGGTCAGTGCCAGGAGCTCGACACCCGCCGCCTTTGCGGCGGATACAGTGTCGGCCGCAGAAAGCTCGCCATCGGAGTGGATCGAGTGGGCCTGGAACTCGAAGCTCGGCGCGGTGCTCGGCGGCAGCGGCATCGCACCAGGCTAATCAATCACGATGATCGGCTGCGGACCTTCCGCAACGGTTCTGCCCGAAGATCCCATCGGCGGGCCGTTAGGGCGCCCTAACTTGTGCTAGGTTCCAGATTCGCGGCTAATCCGACCGCCCTGATCGGAATAAGCCGCAGCTAGCTGAACTCGTGGCCACGAGCACGCAAGCAACCAAAGCGGGACACAAGCGCGCCAGCCAGCGGTGGAGCTTCTACGTCTGGGCGGCCGTGGTCCTTGTGGTGGCGACGGTGGCCGTCATCCTTGGATGGCACTCGAGCGGTGGAACGGTCGATCCGAGCGTCGCCGTCAACGCCCGCCACATGAGCCGCACGACGGCGGTGATCAACAGCGCCATCCTGGTCTTCCGCGAGGGACTCGAGACGATCCTGGTGCTGGCCGCGATCACAGCCAGCTTCCGCGGTGCCAACAGCGTCTACAAGCGCCCGGTCGCCGTCGGCGGCGTGATCGGCCTGCTCGCGACGATCGGTACCTGGTTCGCCGCGATCGCGATCATCAACCTGTTCGGCGGCAGTGGCCTCGGGGTGCAGGCGGCGACGGGGATCCCGGCGATCATAGTGCTGCTGGTGGTCATGAACTGGTTCTTCCACAAGGTCTATTGGACCGGCTGGATCTCCCATCACCACAAGCGACGTAAGGGCCTCCTCAGCGATCCCGAGACCAGCATGCGCGCGACGCTGCTCGGCTTCGGCCTGCTGGGCTTCACCTCGATCTACCGCGAGGGCTTTGAGATCGTCATCTTCCTGCAGAGCCTGCGTGTCAGCTTCGGCTCGAGTGTCGTGCTCGAGGGCGTGACGCTCGGCGCCCTGTTCACGGCGGCCGTGGGCGTGCTGACGTTCTCACTGCACCAGAGGCTGCCCTACAAGCGGCTCCTGATCATCACCGGAGCGATGCTGCTCGTGGTGCTCTTCGTGATGGTCGGGGAAGAGGTCAACGAGATGCAGTTGGCCGGCTGGATCGGCACCACCTCGATCGGCAACTGGCCCGGCTGGCTGGGACAGTGGTTCTCGCTGTTCCCGAATGTCGAGACGATCACCGCGCAGTCCGGCGCGATCGTGCTCGTGCTCGGCTCGTATCTGATGGCCGAGTACCTGCGCGTCTGGCGTCCGCGCCGCCGGGGCGCCAAAGCGGCCAGCTTCGCCGTCGAGCAGTCCGCCGGCGTCATGGCCGAGGTCTGTCACACCGCCGAGACCCTCGCCGAGTCCGCCGCGGCGGCCGATGCCGAGATGAACGCACGCCTCGCGGCCGCTGCCCAGCAGCCTGCGGGGCCGGCCGCACCGTCACCGCTCCAGCGGCCTGCGCCCGCACCGCAGCGCGAGTCGTAAGCCTGCGGGCAGCTGAGTCGTAAGCCTGCGGGCACCGTCTCCTTGGCGCGCTTGCTCCCCCGGAGCAGTTCCGTGAACCCTTAGTCCGCCTGTCCAAAGCGCGGCCCCCACGCTGTCCTGATCGGCTGCCGTGAGGGCACAGGTCTTCGTGATGGCACGATGATCTTTGTCTTCGGCGTCGTGCTCGCGCTGCTCAACGTCCATGTGGCGCGGCGTGCGGCCAGGGCGGCGGCATCGGCGATGAAGGTCGCGGCGGTCGCGGCGGCCGCTGGCGCCTGACTCGGCCTGCCGCTGCCTGTCAAACTGACGGCGCACGCCCGCTTGGCGCAATTGGTAGCGCACCTGATTTGTAATCAGGCGGTTGTCGGTTCGAGTCCGACAGCGGGCTCTCGCTGTCTCTCTCTGAGGTCTTCACGTTCGCCCTTGGGTATGTTCAGGGTCGGGGTGGACGGA
>DASZMI010000071.1:0-7531 GCA_035551915.1 Solirubrobacteraceae bacterium
GTGTGCCTGGTCGCGTGCGGGATCGCGGCTGCGGCCGCTCCGCGCACGACGATCAAGAAGGGCCTGGTCGTCTACGCGATCCCGAAGGACACGACCAACCCGTACGAGGTGATCGCGGACAACGGCATCAAGAAGGCAATCACCGCGCTGGGTGGCAAGGTCGTCGTGAGCAGCGGAACGCAGGACACAGCCGCTGCGCAGGAGCCCTCCATCGAAGCGGCGATTCAGGCGCACGCCAACGCGATCATCATCGCCGGCAACGATCCGACGGCGCTCTGCCCGGATCTCGCGCAGGCACAGGCGGCGGGCATCACGGTCGTCTCGTTCGACTCGGACGTGACCTGCAAGAACCACCTGTTCATCAATCAGGCGAACACCCAGCAGATCGGCACAAGTGAGGTCGACCTGCTCGGTTCCGAGATCGGCGACAAGGGCCAGATCGCGATTCTGTCGGCTGCGTCCACGGCGACGAACCAGAACTCCTGGATCAAGTACATGAAGCAGGAGCTCAAGAAGCCGAAGTACAAGGGCATGAAGCTCGTCAAGATCGTCTACGGAAACGACGACCCGACGACCTCGCTGACGGTCCTTCAGGGCCTGCTGTCGGCGTATCCGAGCCTGCGGGGCATCATCTCGCCGACTACCGTCGGCATCTCGACCGCCGCGCAGTACCTGGACACGCACAAATCGCTGCTCAAGCACCTGACCCTGACCGGGCTCGGGCTGCCCTCGCAGATGAAGAAGTACGTGCTCGACGGCACCTGCAAGGAGTTCGAGCTGTGGAACCCGGTCAACCTCGGGTACCTGGCCGGCTACGCGGCCGCGAACCTCGCCTCGGGCGTGAAGCTCAAGGCGGGCGCGACCTTCACCGCCGGCAAGCTCGGCAAGTACAAGATCCTGCCGCCCGCCGGCGGGACCGGCTTGTCCGTTGTCCTCGGACCGCCGACGGTGTTCAACAAGTCCAACGTCAGGAAGTTCAACTTCTAGACACGTTCCCAACGCTCCCCGGTCCCGCTGGACCGGGGAGCCTCCGGGGCCTCCCTCCTCTCTGACACTCACCGATGACCGATCAGACCACCCCCGAGCTCGACCTCGAGCGCCTCGTCGCCCCCCGGTCCGTCCGTCCCGTGATCGGGCTCGTGGCCGGTGGCCTCGGGGCCTACTGGCCCCAGTTCCCCGAGCTGCTCCCCACGCTGCAGCGCTCCGCGCGCATGGTGAGTGAGCGGCTGGCGCGCTGCGACGCCGAGATCGTCGACGTCGGTTTCATCTCCGACGCGACCGAGGCGACCGCCGCCGCCGAGAAGCTGCGTGCCGCGGGTTGCGACCTCATCGTCATGTTCATGACGACCTACATGACCTCGAGCATGGTCGTGCCGATCGGCAAGCGCGCAAACGCGCCGCTGCTGATCGTGAATCTTCAGCCGTCCGAGTCGATGGACCACGCGAACTTCGACACAGGGAAGTGGCTCGCCTACTGTGGTGCCTGCCCGCTGCCGGAGGTTGCCAGCGCGTTCGAACGCTGTGGCATCCCCTTCCGCTCGGTGTCCGGGTATCTGGCCGACGAGCGTGCGTGGACGCGGATCGAGCGATGGGTGCGCGCGGCCGCCGTCAGCCGCGTGCTGCGCACCGGCAGGCATGGCCTCATGGGCCACCTCTACCCCGGCATGCTCGACGTGGCCACCGACATCACGCTGGTGCCGGCGCAGCTCGGCGGGCACGTGGAGATCCTCGAGTTCGACGATCTGCGGGTTCGGGTGGCGCGGGTCGCCGACGATGCCGTGGCCGCGCAGCTGCAACAGGTGCGGGCGATGTTCGAGCTGGACGGGTCGGTGCAGGATGACGACCTCGGGTGGGCGGCGCGGGTCGCGCTCGCACTCGGCGATCTGGTGCGCGACTTCCAGCTCGACTCGCTGGCCTACTACCACCGCGGCCTCGAGGGCGAGCTGCACGAGCGCCTGGGTGCCGGGATGATTCTGGGCGCCTCGTTGCTCACGGCCGCGCACGTCCCGGCCTGCGGCGAATACGAGCTGCGCGCCTCGCTGGCGATGCTGATCATGGACCGGCTCGGGGCGGGCGGGTCGTTCACCGAGATCCAGGCGCTCAACTACACCGACGAGGTCGTCGAGATGGGACACGACGGCCCGGCGCACATCGGTATCAGCGAGCGCCGGCCGCTGCTGCGCGGACTCGGCGTCTACCACGGCAAGCGCGGCTACGGGGTCTCGGTCGAGTTCGACGTCGCCCACGGCCCGGTGACCGCGCTCGGGCTCACCCAGATGCGCGACGGCCGCTTCCGCATGGTCGTCTCGGAGGGCACCGTCGTCGCTGGGCCGCTGGTGGAGATCGGCAACACGTCCTCGCGCGTCGACTTCGGGCGCGACCCCGGCGAGTGGTGTGACGCCTGGGCGGCGACCGCCGTCAACCACCACTGGGCGCTCGGCACCGGACACCGCGCCGCCGAGCTGCGGGCCCTCAGCGAACTGCTCGGCGTCGAGCTGGTGATCGTATGAGCACGCCGGAACGGGTCTGCTTCGTGATGCGGGTGCGCCCGGAGGCGATGGAGGAGTACCGCCGGCGCCACGCCGAGGTCTGGCCGGAGATGCTCGACGCGCTGCGGCGCACCGGCTGGCGCAACTACTCCCTGTTCGCTGCCGGAGACGGGACGGTGATCGGCTACGTCGAGACCGACGACTTCCAGGCGGCGCTTGACGGCATGCAGGGGGAGCCCGTGAACGCCCGCTGGCAGACGGAGATGACGCCGATGTTCGCGCTGCAGAGCGCCCCGGACACGACGCTCGAGCGTCTTGAGGAGGTCTTCCACCTTGACTGACGCGGCCCCCGCATTCGCCGCCGCCGACCTCGGCGCGGAGTCGGGGCGGGTGATCGTCGGCAGGCTGAGCGGCGAGCGCCTGACCCTCGAGGAGACCCACCGCTTCGCCAACACCCCGGTCTCGCTTCCGGGCGGGATCCACTGGAACCTGCTCTCGCTGTTCGAGCAGATCGTCCTCGGCCTGGGTCGGGCGGTGGCGGCACACGGCAGCCTTGCCGGCGTCGCGGTCGACACCTGGGGCGTCGACTACGGGCTGCTCGATCACGGCCACCGCCTGCTCGGGCTGCCCTACCACTACCGCGATCCCCGCACCGACGGCATGGTCGAGCTCGCCGATCGGCGCCTGGGCTCCGAGCGCCGCTACGCCCGCACCGGCACCCAGACGATGCCGATCAACACCGTCTTCCAGCTGCTGGCCGAGCGCGACGCGCCCGCACTGCAGGCCGCCGAGCACATCGCGCTGATCCCGGATCTGCTCGGGCTGTGGCTCACGGGTGAGCTCGCGAACGAGTCGACGATCGCCTCCACCACCGGCCTGCTCGACGCCCGCACGGGTGGCTGGGCGCGTGACGTGGTGGCGGGTCTCGGCCTTCCGCAGGAGATCTTCCAGGGCGCGACGGTCGAGCCCGGAGCCGCGCTCGGGACGGTCCGCGCGGAGCTCGAGGGCATCGCCGGCCTGCCGGTCTGGAACGTCGCCGCCCACGACACGGCGTCCGCCTTCGTGGCGGCGCCGGTCAGCTCTCCGAACTGCGCGATCCTGTCGTCCGGGACCTGGTCGCTGCTGGGGGTGGAGGTCGACGCGCCGGTGCTCGACGGACGCGCCGCGGCGTTCAACCTGACAAATGAGCGCGGGATCGACGGCTCGATCAGGCTGCTGCGCAACGTGATGGGGCTGTGGCTGCTGCAGGAATGCCGGCGCGACTGGTCGCGGCTCGGCATCGAGCTCGACTACGCCGAGCTCGAGGCCCTGGCGAGCCGGCCGGGCGACGGGGAGCCGCTGTTCGATCCCGACGATCCCGATCTGCTTGCCCGCGGCGACATGCCGTCGCGGATCGCGCGCCTGTGTGAGGCCGGCGGCGAGCAGCCACCACGCGAGCCCGGCCAGTTCGTGCGCGCGATCCTGATATCGCTCGCGTGCAAGTACAAGCTCGTGATGCGCCGCCTGGAGTGCGTCACCGGCCGCCGCTTCGAGGCGATCCACGTGATCGGCGGCGGCACGCGCAACCGGGTGCTCTGCCAGCTCGCCGCCGATCTGACCGGACTGCCGGTGACCGCCGGGCCGATCGAGGCCACGGCGCTCGGGAACATCCTCGTCCAGGCGCGGGCGGCCGGTCACCTCGGTTCGCTGAGTGAGATGCGCGAGCTGGTGTCCTCGTCCTGCGCGCTGGAGCGCTACGAGCCCGCCGCCGAGGGCCGGGCCGTCGCGATCTACGAGCGCTTCCTGACCGTCACCGGCTTCACCGACCCCGCCCACGAACCGACCCTCGCACAGCTATGACCGATCAACAGACAATCACGGAGGCGCTCAGCGCGCTGACGATCGAGACACCCTCATGGGGGTACGGAGACTCCGGCACACGCTTCGCGGTGTTCCCCCAACCGGGACGGCCACGGGACGTGTTCGAGAAGCTCGAGGACGCCGCCGAGGTGCACCGCCTGACCGGCGCGGCGCCGCGGGTGGCCCTGCACATCCCGTGGGATGCGGTCGAGGACTACGGGAGGCTCCGCGCGCACGCTGCCGACCTCGGACTCGGGATCGGAGCGGTGAACCCGAACCTGTTCCAGGATCCGATCTACAAGCTCGGCTCGATAACCCATCCCGACCCTGACGTCCGCCGCGCCGCTACCGATCACCTGCTCGAGTGCGTCGAGATCGCCTCCGCGCTGGGCTCGACCGCGCAATCGCTGTGGTTCGCCGACGGCATCAACTACGCCGGCCAGGACAACCTGATCGCGCGACGCGAGCGCCTGCTCGCGTGCCTGCGGGAGTTGTACGCGGCGCTGCCCGAGGATCAGGAGCTGCTGGTCGAGTACAAGCCGTTCGAGCCGGCGTTCTACGCGACCGACATCCCCGATTGGGGCGCAGCCACCCTGATCTGCCAGGAGCTCGGGCAGCGCGCCCGCGTGCTGGTCGACTTCGGGCACCACCTGCACGGCACCAACGTTGAGCAGATAGTCGCGACGCTGTCCTCCGCCGGCCGGCTCGGGGGCTTTCACTTCAACAGCCGCAAGTACGCCGACGACGACCTGATCGTCGGTTCCACTAATCCGCTGGAGCTGTTCCTCGTGTTCTGTGAGCTCGTCGGCTCCGGCAAGCCGCTGCCGCGGCTGACGATCGACCAATCGCACAACGTCGAGAACAAGGTCGAGGCGATGCTGCTGAGCGTCGTCAACCTGCAGGAGGCCTTCGCCAGGGCACTGCTCGTTGATCAGGCGGAGCTTGCGGAGCGCCAGCGGGTCGGCGACGTCCTCGGCGGACACGAGCTGCTGCTCGACGCCTTCAACACCGACGTGCGCCCGATCTGCGCCCTCGCCCGGACGGCGAACGGGGCATCACCAGAGCCGCTTCAGCAGTTCAGAAGCTCGGGCTACGTGGAGCGTCGGGCGACCGAGCGCCAATCTGGAACAACGACTGTGAAAGGCTGAAATGAGCGTTACCACCCAAATTGTCAACCCGGTCCCGAACGAGTGGGATGACACAGCGGCGGCCGACGCCCGTACGACGCTCGAGCAGGTCGTATTCGCCTCGCACCTGCTGGGCGGCAACCGCGCGCTTGCCAACTTCGGCGGCGGCAACACCTCGGCCAAGGGCACGGCCGTGGATCACATCGGCCGCGAGACACCGGCGATCTGGGTCAAGGGGTCGGGAAGCGATCTGGCCACGATGTCCGATCGTGACTTCACGCCGCTGCGCCTCGAGGAGGTGCTGCCGCTGTTCGAGCTCGCCGAGATGAGCGACGAGGACATGGTCGCGCACCTCGCCCGCTGTCAGATCGACCCCGCGGCTCCGCGCTCCTCGATCGAGACGCTGCTGCACGCCTTCATCCCGGCGGCACACGTGCATCACACCCACCCGGACGCGATCAACGTGCTCGCCTGCTCGCGTGACGGCAGGAGCCTGATCGAGGAGTGCTTCGGTGAGTCGGCGACCTGGATCGATTACATCCGTCCGGGCTTCACACTCGCCAAGCAGGTCGGCAGTGCCGCGCGGGAGAACCCGGACCTGGGATTGGTGGTGCTGGGCAAGCACGGCCTGGTCGTGTGGGGCGACACCGCCAAGCAGGCCTACGAGCGCACCGTGGCGGTCTGCAACCAGGCGGCGGAGTTCGTCAACGGCCGCGCCACCGGCGCGGTCCGATTCGGAGGACGCGGTCGCAGCGTCCGGCTCGACGACCTCCAGCGCCGCCAGATCCTGCGGGAGGTCATGCCCACGCTGCGCGGCGCCGTCTCGTCACGCACCTCGAAGCTGTTGCTCCCGGACCTGTCCGATGCCGCCTGCGAGTTCGTCGACTCCGAGCGGGCTCCCGAGCTGACGAGCATCGGCGCCGCCTGCCCCGATCACCTCGTCCACACCAAGATGCTTCCACTGTTCGTGAGCTACGACCCCGGGAGCGACAGCATCGACGAGCTGCGCGCGCGGATCGTCGAGGGCGCGCAGCGCTACCGCGAGAGCTACGAGCGGTATTTCTCCGAGCACGCCTCGGGCGACGATCGGATGGCCGACCCTGACGCGCGCGTCGTGCTGATCCAGAACGTCGGCCTGGTTGCCGTGGCGCCGGCGCTCAAGAACGCGCGCATCTCCCGCGACCTCTACCACCGTGCGATTGAGGTGATGGCCGGCGCCGGCGCGATCTCCGAATTCGTCTCGCTCTCGGCGGCCGAGAGCTTCGCGATCGAGTACTGGCCGCTCGAGCTCTACAAGCTCTCACTGGCGCCGCCCCCGGGTGAGCTGCAGGGCAGGGTCGCGCTCGTGACCGGAGCCGCGGGCGGAATCGGCCGCGCGGTCCTCGATGTCTTCGCCAGGCACGGCGCGATCGTCGCCGGCGTCGACATCGACGCCGACGGCGCCCAGGAGGCCGTGGCCGCCTACGGCGAGGCGGGCATCGCGATCGCCGGCGACGTCACCGACGAGCAGTCCGTGATCGACGCCTACGCCGCTGTGATCGACGCCTACGGCGGCGTCGACATCGTCGTCTCCAATGCCGGCATCGCCTCCAGCGCGCCGGTCGGCGAGACCACGCTGGCGGAGTGGAACCGCAACCAGAGCGTGCTCTGCACCGGCTACTTCCTCGTTGCCAGGGAGGCGTTCAGGACGATGGAGCAGCAGGGGATTGGCGGCTCGATCGTGTTCGTCGCCTCCAAGAACTCGCTCGTCGCGGGCCCCAACGCCGCCGCCTACTCGACCGCCAAGGCGGCCGAGCTGCACCTTGCGCGCTGCCTGGCCACCGAGGGTGGCGCCGCGTCGATCCGAATCAACACGGTGAACCCCGACGCGGTGCTCCAGGGCTCGCGGATCTGGGACTCGAGCTGGCGGACCGAGCGGGCCGACGCCTACGGAATCGCACCCGAGGAGCTCGACGAGCACTACCGCAAGCGCACCGTCCTCGGCGTCAGCGTGCTCCCGCAGGACATCGCGCAGGCGGTGATGCACTTCGCCTCGCCGGCGCGCTCGGGCAAGAGCACCGGCAACCTGCTGAACGT
>DASZMI010000072.1:0-14976 GCA_035551915.1 Solirubrobacteraceae bacterium
CTCGACGTTGCCGTGAAACGCGAACCCGGGCAGCCGTGCGGTCTTCTCAAACACCCTGGTCACCGACTTGATCTTCGGGTGATCAGGAGCCACCCCAAAACGCACCAGCCCCCACGGCGTCATCAAACGATCGAACACATCCACCCTGACGACCGGATCGGAGCTGGCCAGCAACTGCCCAGCCGCATAGAACCCCGCCGGGCCCGAACCGACCACGGCGACGCGCACCGGATTCTCCGTGCTTCCCAATACGGCACTCATAGAAATGAGGGTACAGATGCGCTAGAGGATGTTGACGGCCCGCGAGACGACCAGGCCGATCGTGACCAGCGAGATCAGCGACTGGAATCCCATGATCATCTTTGCCTGCGTGCTCAGAGGCATCGTGTCGGTGGGGCTCAGCGCACTCGCGTTGGTGAGCGACAGATACAGGTAGTCGGGGAATCGGGGACGCCACCCCGGGTAGAGCGCGGCGACCTCGTCGGTCATGTGCGGGAACTGGAAGTCCGGGCGATCGTCGAAGCCCGCGGCGCGGACCCCGGGTCCGCCGCGGTCGATCTCCCAGTACCAGAGCGCGAAGATCAGCACATTGGTCAGCCAGATCTCCGAGCCCGCGATGATCAGTTGGTGACCCTGAGGTCCGCTGGAGAGGGTCTTGTTCAGCAGCAGATGCGCAAGCAGCACCAGGGAGATGCCGTTGGCGACGCTGACGATCGCGGTGATGCCGAGGGTCAGGACACGCCTGACGGAGTGTGGCGCCTCCAGCCGTTGCGGCGAGGCGATGAACAGCGCTACGAGCATCACGCCCTCGAGCGCGGGGAGGGTCCATTTGAACGCATTGGAGATGGAGAGCTGGTTTGGCAACAGCACCTGGAGCGCGATCGCGACGGCCACCGTGAGCTGTGGCGGCCAGTGCCATTCGCCGCCCGGGGGCGGCGGGTATGGGGGCCCCTTGGGATCGCCGGCAGGCTCAGACATGCCCACAGGCTACGAGCGAGCGCGGGCGTCAGCGCCCACCGACGGGCCGGGGGTGCTCACAGGCACGACACATATACTTCTGCCTGACCCCGAGTAGGAGCCCGGCCTGTGCAGGAGATGGTCATCTACGGCGTGAGCTTCGACATGGTCGGCAAGCAGCCGATCGTGTTGCTCAAGGCCGTTGAGAGCAACAAGTTCCTGCCGATCTGGATCGGCCACCCGGAGGCCGCGGCGATATTGATGAAGCTGCAGGGCGCCTCGACCCCGCGGCCCATGACCCATGACCTGCTCTCCGACGTACTCGGCGAGCTCGAGGTCGAATGCACACGCGTCTCGGTCACGGAGCTGCGCGAGAACACCTTCTACGCCTCGATCAGCCTGCGCGCCAACGGTCGCGAGCTCGAGATCGACTCGCGGCCCAGCGATGCGCTCGCCCTTGCGGTTCGCTCCGGCGCCCCGATCTTCGCGGCCGACGAGGTCATCGCCGAGTCGGCGATCGAGTTCGAGCACGAGGTCGAGGACACCGAGGAGGTCGTCGAGAAGTTCAAGGACTTTCTCGACACGGTCAAGCCCGACGACTTCCTAGGCGAGGAGTAGCGTCAGCTTCGTGCGCGCCAGGTGACCGTTTGGCCTTACCTCGAGCGGCGGGTCTGAGCCGGTCCTCACCACGATGGCACCAGTCTTGCTAGCGCCATTCGGTCGTGTCAGCCCGCCCACCACGAACTTTCGACGTATACCGCCCAGAACGAACGGTAAACGTCGAAAGTTCGATCCGGGAGGCCCGATCCAGCTAGCGGGCGCTGTCGACGATCCGAGCGATCAGATCGTCGAAGCCGATCCCGGCCGCGTCGGCCGCCTGGGGCAGCAGCGAGGTCTCGGTCAGCCCCGGGATCGGGTTGACCTCCAGGACAAAGGGCTCGAGCGTCGAGCTGTCGAGCATCAGGTCGACCCGGGCAAAGACCGAGCAGCCGAGCAGCTCGAACGCCTCCAGCGCCAGCCGCTGGACCTGCGACGCGACCTCGGCGTCGAGCTCGGCCGGGCAGATGAAGCGCGTCCGGCCGATCTCGTAGCGGGACTCGAAGTCGTAGAAGGACTCCTCCTCCGGCACCGCCTCGACGATCGGCAACGACTGCGCGCGGCCGTCGACCTCGAGCACCGAGACCGCCAACTCCCGTCCGGCCACGTAGCGCTCCAGCAGCACCTTCTTGTCATATGAGAACGCGGCGATCAGCGCCGTCGGGACGTCGCCCGCGCTGCGCGCGAACTTGATGCCCAGCGCCGATCCCTGCGAGGCCGGCTTGACCACGATCGGGAAGTCGAGGCGAGAGCTCATCGCCGGCAGCGCCTGTGCCGCTCCCAGCGCTCGGAAGGCGGTCTCGGAGAACGCGAAGAAGTCAGGCGTGGGAATGCCGGCGTCGCGCATCGCGTGCTTGGCCAGGACCTTGTCACTGGCCCTGACGCAGGCCGGCACGCGCGAGCCCGTGTACGGGATCCCGAGGACCTCGAGCAGCTCCTGCACGGTCCCGTCCTCGCCGTCGCGGCCGTGCAGCACCACGAACGCCAGATCCGGCCGATCCTCCATCAGCCGCTCGACCAGGTCATGGCTGACGTCGATCTCGAGCACCTCGTGCCCCAACCGCCGTAACGACTCCTCGACGCGCGCGCCCGAGTTCAGTGACACCTGCCGCTCGAGCGAGCGACCGCCCTTCAACACCGCGACCCGGCTCATCCGGCGCGCTTATGCTTCAGATGGCGGACGTTGTCGACGTGCTCGTCCTCACCACCGGTCTGGCCGGGAACAGGACCTGATCCCGCCCACCCAGATCCCGACGCACCACGGCCGGCCACGGCCTGACCGGTCAAGGTCCCGTAGAGCGCCACCTGCTCGCGGATCACCTCGCCCAGCCGGCGGATGCCCTCGCGAATCTCATCCTCGCCGACGCCGCTGAAGTTCAGCCGCATGCAGGAGCCGCCGCGGCCGTCGACAAAGGCGGCGCGGCCGGGAACGAAGGCGACGCGCTCCTCGATCGCGCGGGCCAGCAGGTCGGTGGTGTCGATGTAGTCGGGCAGCGTCGCCCACAGGAAGAGGCCGCCCTCGGGGTGCGTCCAGGTCGCCTCGCGCGGGAAGTGCTCGGCCATCGCGTCGAGCATCACGTCGCGGCGCCGGCGGTAGAGCTCCGAGAGCGAGCGCACGTAGTTCATCCACGGCCCGGAGCGGAAGTATTCGGCGATGAAGTACTGCGAGACCGAGGAGGAGCAGAGGTCGGCCGAGCCCTTGCCGAGCGCCAGCTGGCGCAGCACCGGCGGCGGCGCCACCAGCCAGCCGATGCGCACCCCGGGCGAGAGGATCTTCGAGAAGGTGCCGGCGTAGAGCACGAAATCGGAGTCGAGTGAGTAGAGCGTCGGGATCGGCTCGCCCTCGTACCGCAGCAGCCCGTAGGGGTTGTCCTCGAGCACCAGCAGCTCGCGCTCGCCGGCGATCTGCAGCAGCTCGCGACGGCGCTCCAGCGACAGCGTCACCCCGCCCGGGTTGTGGAAGTTCGGGATCGTGTAGATGAACTTCGGCGTGCGGCCCTCGCGATCGAGCGCCGCCAACGCCTCCCGCAGCTTGTCGATCTGCATCCCGTCACGATCCATCGGCACCTGGATCACGTCGGCCTCATAGGAGCAGAAGGTCGGGACGGCGCCGGGGTAGGTGGGTGCCTCGGCGACGATCACGTCGCCCGGGTCGATCAGGATCTTGCAGACCAGGTCGAGCGCCTGCTGGCCACCGCTGGTCGGAAGGATCGCGTCGGGGTCGACGCTCATGCCCTCGGCCTCCATCACCTCGGCGATCACCTCGCGGACGTCACTGAGGCCCTCGGTCGGGCCGTACTGAAGCGCCTTGGCCATCGAGTCGGTCGCCACCCGGCCCATCAGCTCCGTGAAGAACCCAGGCGCGAACGTCGAGGTGTCGGGCAGCCCGCCCGAGAACGAGATCACGTCGTCGCGGGCGGTCAGCGCCATCAGGTCGCGCATCGCCGAGGACTTCATGACGCGTGTACGCTGCGCGAACAGCGCGCCGTAGCGCTCGATCTCGTGTGCCGCGGACCGTGGCTTGCGGGGCTGGTCGTTCACACGCCCGGCCGCCCGTCGAGGGCCCGCTCGTCTATCGTCACGCTCGATCACGGTACAGCACGGTGCATCTCGCCTTCGACATATTCCAGGGCATTGGCATCGCCGCGGCGATCGGCATCAGGCCGTTCCTGCCGAGCGTCGCGGCCGGCGCGCTGGCCGCCGTCGGTGCCGAGCTGCACTTCGATCACACCTCATACAGCTTCCTGCAGTCGCTGCCGTTCGTGCTGGCGATGGCGATCTGCACGGTGCTGCTGGTCGTGCTCGACCAGGGCGTCTGGGCCCAGACGCTGCGCAGCCGTGCCGGCGAGGGCCTGCTCGCCGCGGTCTCGCTCGGGCTCGGCGCGCTTTTCTTCGCCGGCTCGCTGGTGCGCGACCATCACGCCGCCTGGCCGGGTTGGGCCGCGGGTTTGGTCTGCGCAGGTATCGGGCTCGCCGCTGCTCGCCCGTTCCTTTCCCGCCTGCGCTCGCGGCTCGACGAGGCGGCCGCCGCCGTCGGGCTGCCGGTGATCTCGGACGGCTCCGCGCTGCTGATCGCGGTGCTCTCGATCGTGGCGCCGCCGCTCGGCCTGATCGCGCTGCTGGCGCTGCTCTGGCTGCTGTACGCGGGCCGCGGTCGCGGCGACGCGAAGTACGCGGGCCTGCGCATCTTGCGTTGATGACGGCCGTCCGGGGCGTGGAGCTATGAAGAAGCTCATCCTGGTGGTGATCGACGCCATGAAGCCGGAGATGCTCGACCGCGCGATCGCCTCGGGCCGCGCCCCGGCGCTGAAGCGGATCGCGCAGCAGGGGGTCTACGTCAACGACGTGGTGGCCGCGTTCCCGTCGGTCACGCCGGTCTGCGCGGCGACGATCACCACCGGGGTGGGCCCCGATCAGCACCTGATCCCGAGCATGAACTGGTACCACCGGGTGGAGCAGCGCTACGTCGAATACGGCTCGAGCTTCTCGGCGACGCGCCAGTTCGGGGTAGTGCGCTCGCTCACGGACACGATCTACCGGATGAACGCCGAGCACCTCTCGCACGACACCCCGACCGTGTTCGAGTCGCTCGACGACATGGGACTGCGCACCGCTGGGACGACGTACCTGATCTACCGCGGCCGTCACCAGCATGATGTGGCCCAGGAGTCGGCGCTGGCGCGGCTGGTCACCTCGACGCTCTTCCGCCGCACGATCTTCGGCCCGCAGGAGCTGTTCTACGCCGACCTCTACGCGAGCCGCCGCACCGGCTGCCGCGGGCAACTCGGAATGCCCGGGGTCCGCGATCAGCACACCGGCTGCGTCGGCTCCTACCTCGTCGAGCATGACCTCTTCGACTTCATGCTGTTCTCGCTGCCGGACAACGACGCCTGGTCGCACCGCAACGGCCCGCACGCGCAGGTCACCTCGATCGCTGCTGCCGACCGGCAGATCGAGCGGCTGATGCACGCGGGCGGCGGTGCCGATCGCTTCCTGGAGGACCATGCGGTCCTCGTCACCTCCGATCACTCGCAGGCCGTGGTCGAGGAGCGGATCCGGCTGGACCTCGCACTAGAGGACTTCCACGTGGCGACCCCGAGCGCCAGCGCCTCGCTCGGGGCCGAGCTGGCACTGAGCCCGGCGCAGCGCTCGGCGATGATCTACGTGCTCGACCTCGACCGTCGCGACGAGCTGGTCGCAGCCGCCGTGGAGGCGGTGATCGAGCTGGAGGGCGTCGATCTGGCGATGTGGCTGCGCGATCCCGACGCCGGCTCGCCGGAGGCCGTGATCCGCGCTCCGGGCGGTGTCGAGCTGCGCTTCGCGCCCGGGGGGGCGCTGCAGGATCCGCGCGGGGAGCGCTGGAGCGTCGATGGTGACCTGAGCGCCCTGGCGGCACGGATCGAGGACGGCCGCCTGCTCTGCCCCGACTACCCGGACGCGCTCGCGCGGGTGTGGTCGGCGCTGCGCTGCGAGAACGCGGGCGACGTGCTGCTGTCGGCCGCGCCCGGTTATGAGTTCGTCGACTGGGGCGGCGCCGATCACGTGGGCGGCGGCAGCCACGGCTCGCTGCACCGGACCGACTCATTGGGAGCGCTGCTCTGGTGCGGCACCGGCCCGGACGGGCGCGAGGCCCGCGAGCAGTGGTCGCTGCGGGACGTCGCGCCGATGATTCGCGCACACTTCGGGTGACACCGCGTCTCCGGGCGCCGGCGCAGACTTATCTCACGAAGAGCTGAACCGTGAACAGGGGCCATCCCTGTGCCATCCCCATTGCAGGCGCCAGATTTACGGATGTCCGGATAGGATCATGCAAAGTGACTGACGAAATGACCTCCATGCTCGAGCTTCCGCCTACCGCTCGGGCGCTGGCCAGATTGCGCAGCGCCTACCGGCGCTTCTCCTATGAGGTCCGTCACCCGGAGAACCACAAGCAGCTGATCCGCTTCCTGTGCGTCGGCGCATCCGGGTACATCGTCAACCTGGTCTCGTTCTTCATCCTCGTGCACCCGCTCTCCTCACCGGACACGCTGGCCTTCGTGATCGCCGCGCTGATCGCCTCGACGAACAACTTCGTTTGGAACCGCCATTGGACCTTCCGGGCCAAGCACGACCACGCCGGTCGCCAGGCCATGCGATTCTTCTTCGTATCGTTCGTCGTGCTTCTGATCGCCACGGGCATCTACAGGCTGCTCGTCGACGCTGGGATCTCGCAGCACACCGCCGCCGACGGCATCGCCTGGATCATCGCGACTCCGGTCTCCTTCGTCGTTCAGAAGCTCTGGAGCTTCAGGGCCTGAGCCGGCGGGTTCACGTCCGCCGGCCGCTGCGGCCGGCGGCCGTCAGCGCGACGCTTTGCGCCGCGCTCTGCCTGATGCTCGCGGCGCTGGCGCCGTCCGCGGCGCTGGCCGCCGGCAACCCGCCCGGCCAGCCGGCGCCGCTCTCGGCGCCACCGGGCACGCCGGTGCTGGTGTCGGCGATGCACACGGCACCGAGCGGGTTCCACCTGACCGGTGCCCAGGTGCTTGCGACCGCCAAGAAGAACTCGGTCTACATCACCGAGATCAGGAAGCACCCGCACCTGGTCCCGTACGTCTACACGCGCGGGCTCGGGGTCTGGCAGGTGAGCCTGTTCACGCCGCCCGCCGGCGCGCCCTTCGGGACGGCGCATCAGATCGAGATGCTGCAGCTCTACGTCGCCGATCCGACCGACGAGGTCACCCAGGTCTGGACCGGCTACCAGGTCGCCTGGACCATGGCGCGCGGATATCCGGGCGCCTTCGGCCGCAAGATCAACGCGCTCTACATCTGGCTCCCGCTGTGCGTCGTGTTCCTGCTGCCGTTCATCCCGTGGCGCCGGCGGCCGACGCTATGGCACCTGGACCTGCTGATGATGCTTGGCTTCTCGGCCTCGCTGGCGTGGTTCAACAACGCCGACCTCGGCCTGTCGGTGCCGACGGTGTACCCGTTCATGCTCTACCTGCTGGTGCGCATGCTGCTGCTCGCATTCGGGCGCGGGCGCCCGCGCGAGCCGCTGCGCGTGGTGATCCCGACGGCCTGGCTGGCGATTGCGCTGATCTTTCTGATCGGCTTCCGCGTCGGGCTCAACGTGACCAGCTCGAACGTGATCGACGTCGGCTATGCGGGAGTGATCGGCGCCGACAAGATCGTGCATGGGCAGAAGCTCTACGGGTTCTTCCCGGCTGACAACCCGGCCGGCGACACCTACGGGCCGATCAACTACATCGCCTACGTCCCGTTCCGCATGATCTTCGGTTGGAGCGGTGCCTGGGACAGCCTGCCCGCCGCGCACGCCGCCGCGATCACCTTCGACCTGCTGACGATGCTGGGCCTGCTGGTGCTCGGCTGGAGCCTGCGGGGGCCGACAGCCGGGGTCGTGCTCGCCTACCTCTGGGCGGCGTATCCGTTCACGTCGTTCGATCTGATGTCGAACTCCAACGACGCGCTGGTGGCGATGCTGATCGTCGCCGCGCTGGTGGCGATACGGTTCGCCGCGCTGCGGGGGATCCTCGGTGCCTTTGCCGGGCTCACCAAGTTCGCGCCGCTGGCGTTGGCGCCGCTGCTCTGGCGCGGTACCGGGCCGTGGCCGCGCAAGCGCCGCCTGGCCACCTACGCGATCGCATACCCGGCGGCGATCGCCGCGGCGATGGTGCCGGTGCTGGTCACGGGTGACTTCCACTACTTCTGGAGGGACTCGATCGCCTACCAGGCCTCGCGCCCGGCCCCGTTCTCGATCTGGGGCCTGTGGGGCGGCTACAAGCAGGGGCTGCACCTGCCCGAGCACATCGTGCTCGGCGCCGCCGTGGCGCTCGGGCTGATCTCGCCGCTGTTGCCGCGCGGCGAACGCACGACGGTCGAGGTGGCGGCGCTCGGGGCGGCGATCATCATCCTCCTGCAGATGGGGATCACCTACTGGTTCTACCTCTACATCATCTGGTTCTTCCCGCTGGTCGTGATCGCGCTGGTGCTGGCGCACCCGGACAAGCGCGAGCAGCCGGAGGACGTTCGCATCGCCGCGATGGTCCGCGCCGGCACGATGCCGGCACCGGGCCGCGCGCAGTAGCGGCGCGCGCGGCCCGAGACCAACGTCCTGTCACTCGACGGTGACGCTCTTGGCGAGGTTGCGCGGCTGGTCGATGTCGCGCTCGAGCGCGACCGCGGTGTAGTAGGCGAGCAGCTGCAGCGGCAGGCCCAGCAGGATCGGGTCGAGCTCGGGCTCGCTCTTGGGGACCAGGATCTGATGGTCGGCGAGCTCGCCGAGCGGGCGATGCGAGACCGCGATCACGGGTCCCCGGCGGGAACGGACCTGCTCGAGCGACGCCAGGTTCTTCTCCAGCAGCTCGTCGTCGGGAACGATGGCGATCGTCGGAAGCTCGGGCGCGACCAGCGCCAGCGGGCCGTGCTTGAGCTCGGCGGCGGGATAGGCCTCGGCGTGGATGTAAGAGATCTCCTTGAGCTTCTGGGCGCCCTCGAGCGCCACCGGATAACCGCGCACGCGACCGATGAAGAAGGCGCTGCGTGCGGTGCTGAGCCACTGCGCGAGCTGCCTGATGTGCTGCGTGTCGCTGATCGCCTCGGCGGCCTTGGCCGGCAGCTCGCCGAGCGCGGCGATCAACCGCTGCCCGTCGGCTGGCCCGAGGTCGCGCAGGCGCCCGAGGTGCAGCGCCAGCAGCGCGAAGGCGACGGCCATGCAGGTGAACGCCTTGGTCGAGGCGACCGATTGCTCGGGCCCGGCGTGGATGTAGACGCCGCCGTCGACGGCCCGGGAGATGCTAGAGCCGGGAACGTTGACGATGCCGAGCACGCGCCCGCCCTTGCGTACGACCTCCTCGACCGCCGCCAGCGTGTCGGCGGTCTCGCCGGACTGGCTGACGGCGACGTACAGCGTGTCAGGCTCGATCACGGGGTTGCGGTAGCGGAACTCGGCAGCCGGCTCGGCGGAGGCCGGCAGCCGGGCCAGCGACTCGAGCATGCCCGCACCGGCCACGCCCGCGTAGAGCGCGGAGCCGGCGGCGATGATGTGTACGCGGCGGAAGGCCCGCAGCTCGCGGGCCGAGAGGTTCAGGCCGCCGAGGCGGGCCGTCGCGAAGCGGGTGTCCAGGCGTCCGCGCAGGGTGGCCTCGATCGCGTCGGGCTGCTCGAAGATCTCCTTGAGCATGAAGTGCTCGTACTCGCCACGCTCGTAGTCCTGGGCCTCGACCTCGATGCTGGTGGCGGTCTTCTGCGATGGCTGCGCATCGAGCGTGGTGGTCGAGAAGGAGTCGGCGGTCACCGTCGCGAGCTCGCCGTCCTCCAGGTGCACGACCTGCTGCGCGTGCCGCACGAGCGCGGCCATGTCCGAGGCGCAGAGCATCTGGCGCTCGCCGACCCCGATCAGCACAGGGCTGCCGTTGCGGGCGAGCACGATGCGATCGGGCTGTCGGGCGTCGAGCACGGCCAGGCCATAGGCGCCATGCACCTTGCGCAGAGCGCGGCGGACCGCCTCCTCGAGGTCGTCGACATCCTCGAGCGCGATCAGATGCGCCAGCACCTCGGTGTCGGTCTCGCTGGCGAAGCTGATGCCGTCGGCCTCCAGCCGGCTGCGGAGCAGGCCGGCATCCTCGATCATGCCGTTGTGGACGACGGCGATGCGGCCGTTCATATCCGTGTGCGGATGCGCGTTGGTGTCGGTCGGAAGGCCGTGCGTGGCCCAGCGCGTGTGCGCGATGCCGACGTGTCCGCTGATGCGCTTGGGCATGCCGGCGGCGAGGTCACGAACCTTTCCGGCCTGCTTGTGGACGCGTAGCGAGTCGTTGCGGGCGACGGCGACACCGGCTGAGTCGTAGCCGCGATACTCCAGGCGGGCCAGGCCCTCGAGCAGCACCGGCACCGCGTTCTGGCGCCCCACGTAACCGACGATTCCACACACGGGTGGGCTCCTTCCTAGTGTCCTGATCCGTAAATTCGTGGCCGTCTGGCGGCGTCTGGACGCGCGTGACGCCACCCGCTTCGCGGCAGATACCACCAGTATCTGCCTTGCGAACCGGGCGACGCCACACACGCCCAGCCACTCGCGAGACCGCTGGCGAATTTCCGCATCACGACACTAGTGGCTCTTGTCGAAGCCCAGCGCCACCGAGTTGATGCAGTAGCGCAGGCCGGTCGGCTCGGGGCCGTCCTCGAAGACGTGGCCGAGGTGGCCGCCGCAGTTCTTGCAGAGAACCTCGGTGCGGACCATGCCGTGGCTGGTGTCGAGGCGGTTGACGACGTTCGCGCCGGTCACCGGCTCGTAGAAGCTCGGCCAGCCGCAGCCAGAATCGAACTTCGTGTCGGAGGTGAAGAGCGGGGCTCCGCAGCCGGCACAGTGGTACATGCCGGTGTCCTTGTTGTCGACGAAGGCGCCCGTGAAGGGCCGTTCGGTGGCGGCGTGGCGCAGGACCTCGTAGCCCTCGGGGCTGAGGCGCTCGCGCCACTGCTCGTCGGTCAGCTCAGATGCGTCCTGCTGAGCGGTGCGGTCGGTATCCATGTCAATCACGTTAGCGGCCGCTCGCCGGATCCCGGAGGAGCTCCAGAACGAGCGTCGACCAGGCGAAGTGCCGCTGGCCCATGCCCGCGCCGTCGAACGGGTCGAAGTACTCCCGCAGCCCCGCACGCTCGACCGTCGTCACGATTCGCCCTGCCAGCTCGTCGGCCTGGCTCTCGTAGCCGAGGCGCGTGAGCCCGAGCCAGACCAGCCACGCCGTGTTGATCCAGGCCGGGCCACGCCAATAGCGGTGCCTGACAAAGCGCCCCCGATCGTCCGCGCGGAAGCTCGTTTCGTCGGCGGCGACCGACGGCACGCCGGCCGGGAGCCAGAAGCGAGACGGATCGAGCAGGTGCTCCTCGACCAGGCGGCGTCCGATCGGCTCCGGCAGATCGGGCAGGGCGAGCGGCGCCAGCGCCGTCCAGGTCACGGGGATGTGGGTCCGGATCGCCGGCCGGACGAGCGGCCGGAACAGGCCCGTGCGCTCGTCGTAGCAGCGCTCGAGCAATGCCGGCGTCAGCGACGGGCGTCCGGCGGCGGTGCGGGACAGCGAGTAGAGGACGTTGGTGACGAGTTCGCACATCACCGGCCAGCCGGAGTCGGCGACCGCGCGCAGGTCGTAGCGCAACCGGCGGTTGTGGTGCACGAGTTGCAGGAACCCCGGGAGGTCATGGCAACGCCAGCGCCACACGGGATCGAACTGCGGTGAGGCGTCGAGTCCGGATTCGTCTGGTTGCACGATCCAGATCAGGCCGTCGCCGTCGAGGTCGCGATGGTGTTCGAACCAGTCGAGGTGCCGCGCGATCCGCGGCTCGAGCGCGGGGTCGCCGACGGCCAGGCTCCAGGCCCATGCGAGCAGCGGTGGCTGGATGCTCGCCGTCATCGTCGGGCGTGATTCGGTCACGTTGTAGATCAGCCGCCGCGCTCCCCGCAGCGGCAGGTCCCAGAAGATCGTGTGCCCGATGAAGCCGTCGGGAGTGGCCGACGCCAGCAATGACTCGAGCTCACGGCGTGACTTCGCCGGGTCGAGGTCCCGCCTCGCGATCGCTGCGAAGCACGAGTCCCAGTACCACTGCCACGGATAGTGCCTCGGGCTCGGCGAGGTGTAGCCGAAGCGGTAGCCGTCGGCACGGATGCCCTCGCGCCAGTTCTCTGCCAGCACCTGCTCGCAGAGGTCGCGTAGCGCGGCGGTTTCAGGCTTCACCGGTGGCGACGGGACGCGTGGGGTCGCGGCTCCATTCCGACCAGGAGCCGGGATACAGCCGCCCCGGTCCGAGGCCGGCGCGCTCGAGTGCGAGCAGGTTGTGGCAGGCGGTCACGCCCGAGCCGCAATAGGAGACAACCGGCGTTCGCGGCCCAATGCCGGCCTGGGCGAAGGTCTCCCGCAGCCGCTCGGGGCTGCCGATGCGCGCGCCGTCGTCGAGGTGCTCACGGGTCGGCACGCTGCGGGCGCCGGGGATGTGTCCCGAGCGCGGGTCGACCGGGTCCGGCCCGCCGCCGAAGCGGGCACGGTCGCGGGCGTCGATCAGCACCCCGCCGAGTGCTGTGACCTCGCCGGTAGCTGTGAGCTCGCCGGTAGCTGTGAGCTCGCCGAGCGCCGCGATCTCATCGATCTCGGCGAGCCGCCCAGCGGGCCAGGCGACGGCTGTGAAGCTCGCCGGCGGCCGCGGGCGCGGATACCCCACGTGCAGCTCCTCGGCCGGCCAGGCGCCGATGCCGCCGTCGAGCAGCGCCGCCTCGTGACCGATCGCGCGCAGCAGCCAGACCAGCCGGGCGGCGATCACGCCGCCGGCGTCGTCGTAGCCGACGACCGTGTGCTCGTCGCCGATTCCGCGCGCGCCGAGCCCCGCGGCGAAGCGCTCCGGGGTCGGCAGAGGGTGGCGGCCGTGCGTGTCGTCGCTGTGAGGCTCGGACAGGACGGTCTCCATCTCCACGAACACGGCCCCGGGGATGTGGCCCGCCTCATAGGCGGCTCGCCCCGAACGTCCGTCGAGGTAGAAGCGCACGTCGGCGAGGATGACGTCCTCGCGGTGCTCTCGCAGCCAGTCGGAATCTACGAACGGAGCGATCACTGCACCGGATCCTACGCGCCGGTAACCGTCCACCTCGGCGATGCTCCGCGCGAGCGTGTTCAGAAAAGCATGTATCTGATGCCTTTCTGAACACGCTCGCTGTGCCGCTCGGTGGGCGGCGACTGGTTCACCTCTCCTCTCGCAGCTTGCAGGGGGGTTCTGAACACGATGTGAACCGTCCGGCCCGCTCGGCACCATGCCGGACTCGTGTCAGTGACGACGACAGAGCGACCAGGGACGGGTGGCGGCAGCGGGCTGCGCGGCTGGCAGCAGCGCGCGCTCGCGGCGATGGATCTGTGGGACGGCGGATCGTTCCTGATCTCGGCAGCTCCGGGCGCCGGCAAGACGCGCCCGGCGCTCGAGTTCGCACGCCGCGAGCTGGCCAAGCGCGCCGTCGACGGGGTCGTGGTCACCTGCCCGACGGCGCCGCTGACGCGCCAGTGGGCGCGGGCCGCGCACGCCCTTGGGCTCGAGCTCGCCCCCGACGCCGACTCGCCGCGCCCGCCGCGCGGCTTCCACGGTGTGGTCGTCACCTACGCGCGCATCGTCAACTCCCCGCGCGTCTGGGCGGGCGGCACGCGCGAGCGCACGCTGATCATCGCCGACGAGGCCCACCACCTCGGTGAGGAGCTGGCCTGGGGTGTCGGCTTCGGCGAGGCCTTCGCGGCGGCGTCGCGCTGGTTGCTGCTGAGTGGTACGCCGTTCCGCTCCGACGCGACCCCGATCCCGGGCGTCGAGTACGACGCCAACGGGCTGGCCGAGCCCGACGTCTCCTACAGCTACGCCGACGCCGTGCGCGACAAGGTCTGCCGCCCGGTCGTGTTCGTGACCTACGACGGCACACTCTCCTGGCGCAGCGGCGACGACGTGATCGAGACCGGCTTCGACACGGTGCTGACCTCGCGTGAGGCGAGCCGCCGCTACCGCACGGCGATCTCAACGGATCTGCCCGACGGGCTGCCGCGGATCCTCGGCGAGGCCGATGTCCGCCTGCGAGCGCTGCGCGCCGGTGGCCACCCTGAGGCCGGCGGTCTGGTCGTGGCCGCCGACTCAGAACACGCTCGCAAGATCGCGGCGCGGCTGCGCGAGGTCAGCGGCGCATCACCGGTCGTGGTCCTGCACCAGGACCCCAGGGCCGCCGCCAAGCTCGCCGACTTCACCAGCTCCGCCGATCCCTGGATCGTGGCCGTGAACATGGTCTCCGAGGGTGTCGACATCCCGCGTCTGCGCGTTGGCGTCTATGCCACCGCCGCCAAGACGCCGCTGATCTTCCGCCAGATCGTGGGCCGCTTCGTCCGCACGATTCAGGGCCGCGAGCCGGAGCCGAGCTGGCTCTACATCCCCGCCGACACGATCCTGCGCGATCACGCGGCGGCCGTCGAGACTGAGCTCCGCTACCTGGTGCGCCAGCGCGCGCAGGACGATGACCTCGCCGAGCTCGACGAGCTCGAACGCCGCCAGACGGAGAAGGGCGAGGTGCTCGACTTCGAGCCGCTGAGCGCCGATGTGGCGCCGCAGATGACGCTCTTCGGCCCGGCGCCGAGCGCGCCCGCGCCGGTGATCACACGCGTGCCCGAGCCGATGCCGATGCCGCTGCCGGCCGCCGAGGTGGAGGAGTCGGTGCCGCTGTTCGAGCGCCGGGCGCAGCTACGCGCCAAGCGCCACAAGCTGGTCGCTGAGCTCGCCCGCGACCGCCGCACCCGCCACAGCGACGTCAACGCCGAGGTCAACCGCGCGATCGGCATCGCCGCGGTCCCCAAGGCGACGATCGAGCAACTCGAGCGTTCGATCGAATGGCTCGACCGGGTGCTCTACGGCAGGTAACGCGCC
>DASZMI010000073.1:0-24992 GCA_035551915.1 Solirubrobacteraceae bacterium
TCGACCAGCTCCGGGACCTGGTCGCGGCCCCTGACGCCGCCGAACGAGGATCCGGCGATGCGCCGACCCTGGATCAGCCAGCGCGGGATCACCTCGAGCGTCTCCCCCTTGCCCGCGACACCGGCGACCGTGCACAGACCCCACCCCATCCGCGCCGCCTCGGCCGCCTGTTGCATCACGTCGACGCGGCCGGTGGCCTCGAAGGTGTAGTCGGCGCCGAAGCCGCCGGTGGCCTCCTGGATCCGCGCGACTATGTCCGGCCCCGCCTGCCAGAGATCGGTCGCGCCCTGCGCCCTGGCCATCTGCAGCCGGTCCGCGGAGAGGTCCACGCAGATGATCCGCTCTGCACCCTGCAGCCGACAGCCGGCGACGGCACCGAGGCCGACCATGCCGGCGCCGAAGACCACACAGGTCGAGCCCTCCCGCACCTGGGCGGTGTACATCGCGGCCCCGAGCCCGGTCGAGAGGCCACAGGCAAACAGGCAGGCCGCCTCGAGCGGCGCGTCGCCTCGCACCTTGGCGAGCGCGATCTCGGGCATGACCGTGTACTCGGCGAACGTCGAGGTGCCCATGAAGTGGCGGATCGGCTCGCCGTCGCGTGAGAGGCGGGTGGTGCCGTCCGGCAGGTAGCCCTTGTTCTGCTGCTCCCGGATCGCCAGGCAGAGGTTGGTGCGCCCGCTGGTGCAGTGCTCGCACTCGCGGCACTGGGGCGCGAACAGCGTGACGACGTGGTCGCCGAGCTCGAGCGAGCTGACACCCGGGCCAAGCTTCTCGACCACACCGGCGCCCTCGTGGCCGAGCACCGTCGGCGCATAGCCGGACGGGTCCACGCCGGAGGCGGTGTAAAGATCGGTGTGGCAGACGCCGCAGGCAACCAGCCGCACAAGGACCTCGCCCTGCTTGGGCTCGGCAAGGTCGACGTCGGTGACGTTCAGCGGCTTGCCGAACTGCTCGAGAACTGCTGCCCGAATCTTCACGCTATGCGATCTGCTTTCGTTTGCGGAAGCTTAGGTCTCACGCGGGCGGGTTCTCGTCGTACTGGGGCGCGTCATCGCCGATCGATTCCCAGGGCGCCTTGTAAGCGACCTGGAGGTGGAAGCTCGGAGTCAGGTCCAGTTCTCGCATCAGTCCCGCCGCGACGAAGTACGTTCCGCCGCCGAGGTCGTCGTACAGGCTGGAGCCGCAGTGGCTGCAGAAGTGGCGCGGCGCGAACGCGCTCTCGTAGCGCTGAACCAGGTCGGCTCCGCTGCTGACTGTGAAGTTCTGTGCGTCGACCACGACTCCGACCAGGCTCGATCCGGTCCAGCGCTGGCAGCGGGTGCAGTGGCAGTAGCCCATGTCTCCCGGCTCTGTCACCTCGTACTGGATCCCGCCACACAGGCAGGCACCCTTCAGGGTTTTCGCCATGTGCTCCTCCTTCTGAGGTTGGTGTCCCGACCGTATCCCAAGCATCCTCTCGCCGGGCGTTAATTCGGCGGGGCACGCTACGTCATCGAGTTCCGCTCGATGGCTGAGTTCACGGCCGCCGCGGATGGCGCGTTCGCGGGTCGCTGACCGTCCACCCTCACGTGGCCAAGCGGGGCCACGTGAGGCTCAGCCGATCTCGACGATCAGATCCTTGGCCTCGACATGCTGCGTCTCCTGGATGAGCACGCGCATGACGGTTCCGGCGATGGGGGTGGTGATGGTCGCCTCCATCTTCATCGCCTCGATCAGCGCGATCGGCTGGCCCGCCTGCACCTGCTCGCCCTCGAGCACCCTGACGGTGGCGTTGCCGTCAAAGGGTGCGGGGATCTGGCCGGGCTTGCCCGGGTCGGCCTTCTCGGCCTCCTTGATCTCGACCTGCACGCTGCGGTCGCGGATGTTGATCGGCCGCAGCTGGCCGTTGAGCGTCGCCATGACGGTGCGGTAGCCATGGTCGTCGGGCTCGGAGATCGCCTCCAGGCCGACGTAGAGCTGGACGCCGCGGTCGACCGTGACCGATGCCTCGACGCCCGGCGTGAGCCCGTAGAGGTAGTCGATGGTCTCGACCGGGGAGAGGTCGCCGTAGAGCTTGACGACCTCGTCGCGCTGCCTGGTCGGCCCGGCGAACAGCAGCCGGTTCAGCGTGTCGCGTCTGGTGCCCTGGTCGGCGCCGGGGGCGATTGCCGCCTCGTCGCCTGGTTCGAGCGGGGCCTCGCCGATGCGAACGTCGCGGCCCTTGAGCACCTTGCTGCGAAACGGCTCGGGCCAGCCGCCGGGCAGGTCGCCGAGCTCGCCGGCGAGAAAGCCGATCACGCTGTCGGGGATGTCGTAGCGCTCTGGGTGCAGCTCGAAGTCGTCCGGGTCGGCGCCTGAGGCGACGAGTTGCAGCGCGAGGTCGCCGACCGCCTTGGATGAGGGCGTCACCTTGGTCGGCCGGCCCAGGATGCGGTTGGCGGCCGCGTACCAGTCCTCAATCTTCTCGAAGTGGTCGCCGAGCCCGAGTGAGATCGCCTGCTGGCGCAAGTTCGAGAGCTGGCCGCCGGGGATCTCGTGCTTGTAGACGCGGCCAGTGGGCCCCGGCAGCCCCGACTCGAACGGCCTGTAGACGGCACGCACGGCCTCCCAGTAGGGCTCGAGGTCGCAGACCGCCTCCAACGACAGCCCGGTGTCGAGCTCGGTGTGCGCGGTGGCGGCGACGAGCGCGGAGAGCGACGGCTGGCTGGTGGTGCCCGACATCGGCGCGCTGGCCGCATCGACCGCGTCCGCGCCGGCATGCGCGGCGGCCAGCAGCGTCGCGAGCTGGCCACCGGGCGTGTCGTGGGTGTGCACGTGGATCGGGAGCTCGGGGAAGCGCTCGCGCAGCGCGCTGACCAGCCGGTGGGCGGCGCCGGCGCGCAGCAGCCCCGCCATGTCCTTGATCGCGAGGATGTGCGCGCCCGCCTCGGCGATCCTTTGCGCCAGGCGCAGGTAGTAATCGAGCGTGTAGAGATCCTCCGCCGGATCCAGCAGATCACCGCTGTAGCACATCGCGACCTCGGCCACTGCCGTACCTGTCTCGAGCACCGCGTCGATCGCGGGCCGCATCTGCGATACGTCGTTGAGCGCGTCGAAGACCCGGAAGATGTCGATCCCCGAGCCCGCCGCCTCCTGCACGAAGGCCCTGGTGACAGCCTCGGGATAGGGCGTGTAGCCGACCGTGTTGCGGCCGCGCAGCAGCATCTGGATGCAGACGTTGGGCAGCGCCTCGCGGATCGCGTCGAGCCTTTCCCAGGGATCCTCACCCAGGAAGCGCAGGGTCACGTCATAGGTCGCTCCGCCCCACGCCTCGACCGAGAACAGCTCCGGCGTCATCCGCGCCACATACGGCAGCACCTGCACCAGGTCACGCGTGCGCACACGCGTCGCCAGCAGGCTCTGGTGGGCGTCGCGGAAGGTGGTCTCGGTGACGGCGAGGGTCTTCTGGGCGCGCAGCGCGGTGGCGAATCCGGCCGGGCCGAGCTCACGGAGTTGTATGGCTGAGCCATACGGAGGGGCATGGTCCAGCCCTACAGGAGGGAGCTTCTCGACCGCATCGGGGAGCTTCTCGACCGGATCGATCACTCCGGGGTTGGGACCGTAGGGCTGATTGACGGTGACGTCGGCCAGCCAGGTGATGACCTTGGTGCCACGGTCGGCGGACTCGCGCGGCTGCAGCAGCTGCGGGCGCTCCTCGATGAACGCGGTCGAGAGATCGCCGGCGAGGAAGTCCGGGTCCTCGAGCACTGCCTGGATGAACGGGATGTTGGTCGCCAGCCCGCGGATGCGGAACTCCGCCAGCCCGCGCTTGGCGCGCCGCACCGCCGTCGGGAAGTCAGCGCCACGGGCGGTCATCTTCGCCAGCATCGAGTCGAAGTGCGAGCTCACGTAGACGCCGGCGTTGACCGTGCCGCCGTCGAGCCGGATGCCCGCGCCGCCGGGGGAGCGGTAGGTCGTGATCCTGCCGGTGTCAGGCCGGAAGCCGTGCCACGGATCCTCGGTTGTGATCCGGCACTGCAGCGCGGCCCCGCGGACCTTGATCGCGTCCTGCTCGAGTCCGAGGTCGCTGAGGCTCTCCCCGGCCGCGATCCGCATCTGCGACTGGACCAGGTCGACGTCGGTGACCTCCTCGGTCACGGTGTGCTCCACCTGGATGCGCGGGTTCATCTCGATCAGCACGTGCCGGCCGGCGCGCGGGCCGGCGGTGTCGAGCAAGAACTCGACCGTGCCGGCGTTGATGTAGCCGATCGACTTCGCGAAGGCCACAGCGTCGTGGAGAATCGCATGCCGGATCTGCGGATCGAGGTTCGGCGCGGGCGCGATCTCGATCACCTTCTGATGCCGGCGCTGCACCGAGCAGTCGCGCTCGAACAGGTGCATCGTCGCGCCGGTCTGGTCGGCCAAGATCTGCACCTCGATGTGGCGCGGACGCAGCACCGCCTGCTCGATGAACATCGAGCCATCACCGAAGGCTGTCTCCGCCTCGCGCATTGCCGACTCGAGCGCCGGTCGCAGCTCGTCCGCGGTCTCGACGCGGCGCATGCCGCGGCCACCACCGCCCGCGACCGCCTTCGCAAAGACCGGAAAGCCGATCTCATCGGCGGCGTCGAGCAGGGTTCGCATGTCGGTCGTGGCCGGGCTCGATGCCAGCACCGGGACGCCCGCGGCGACCGCGTGCTGCTTCGCGGTCACCTTGTTGCCGGCGCGCTCGAGGACCTCGGCGCTCGGACCGATGAAGGTGATCCCGGCCTCCGTGGCCGCGCGGGCCAGATCGGGGCTCTCGGAGAGGAAGCCGTAGCCGGGGTAGATCGCGTCGGCGCCGGACAGCCTCGCGACGCGGATGATCTCCTCGATGTCCAGGTGGGCGCGGACCGGGTGCCCGCGCTCGCCGATCAGGTAGGCCTCATCCGCCTTCTGGCGATGCAGCGATACGCGGTCCTCCCAGGTGTAGACCGCGACCGTCCGCGCCCCCAGCTCGAAGGCCGCTCGGAACGCCCTGATCGCGATCTCGCCGCGATTTGCCACCAGGATCTTGCTGAACATGCACACCGATTCCTTAGTCGAAGAGCTCGCGCAGATGCGGGTTCAAAAACGTGCCCGCGGGATCCAGCTCCCGGCGGATCGAGATGAACCTGTCGGCCTCGGGGTACATCGCGTGCAGGCGCTCCGGCGTGAGGAAGTGGAGCTTGCCCCAATGCACCCTGGCATCGAACTGGTTCAGGAGCGCGTCCACCGAGCGCAGGTAATCCCAATAGTCCGTCCCCGGTTTGCCCGAGACCGAGATCGCCGTGGTGGCCGTCCGGTAATTCGGGGAGAGGAACGCGTCGTCGGTACCGACGGTGCGCACCTCCATCGGGTAGACGGACTGCGGCAGGCTGCCGAGCATCAGCTCGCGCAGCGCCTGCAGCGCGTCCGGTGCCCTGTCGAGCGGCACGAAGTACTCGAGTTCGTGGAAGTTGGCGTCGTAGACCATGGGGTAGATCCGGTAGCAACGGTCGACGCGCCGGCCCTCGACTTCGCTGTCAGGCTCGTCCGGCATGGCCTCGTCGTAGATCTTGACGTAGCACTTGTCGACCATCGCGTGGCCGTGGCCATCGAGGTTGTAAAGCGCACCGGACTCCTCGCTCGGCAGCCAGAAGAAGCCGAAGTGGCGGTGCTCCTCGACCAGCTCACCCCAACGCTCGAGCACCTCCTGCCACGGCCACAGCTCGACCTGCTGCTTGAGCCGGTAGGCATCCGTGACCTCGAGCTCGAGCTGGGTCATGACGCCGAGCATCCCGACCGAGGCCTGTACGGCGCGCAGCAGATCCGGCTCGCTCTCGGTGACCTCGCGGATCTCCCCGGAGGCCGTCACCAGCCGGGCGCCCCGGACCACCGCGCCGAGATGGGTGTAGCGCGTCCCGGATCCATGGGTGGCGGTGCTGACGGCTCCCGCGATCTGCTGGGTGTCGATGTCGCCCTGGTTGATCAGCGCGAGCCCGGCGTCCCAGAGCGGGTGGTAGAAGTCACGGATCTGGGTCCCGGCGCGCGCGGTGGCGCGTTTGCGCGCGGCGTCGACAGCGAGCACCCCGCTCAGGCCCTTGAGGTCGAGCAGCAGACCGTCGGTCTCGACCACCGGCGTGAACGAGTGCCCAGTGGCCGCGACCCGGACGCCGAGCCCGCGAGCGCTCGCGGCCGCGACCAGCGCGGCGATCTCGGCCTCGTCGGTGGCGGAGGCGAAGTGCCTCGGGTTGCATGACCGGCTTCCGACCCAGTTGACCCAGGGCTGTCCGGGCGGCAGTTCGATTGCGGAGTTCATGCTGGCTGCTCCCGTCAGAGGTTGGTTGCGGTCAGGCCGCCATCGACTACGAGCGCGTGGCCTGTGATGTAGCGCGCGTCATCGCAGCAGAGGAACGCGACCGCATCCGCGATCTCCTCCGCGGTGCCCTGGCGCCCCAGTGGGACCTGACGCTCGACCAGATCCTGGATCGCTTCCTCGCTCCAGCCGGGGAACAGCGGATCATTGAATCCGGTGCGGATCCAGCCCGGGCAGACGCAGTTGATGCGGATCCCGTCGCGCGAGTAGTCAGCCGCCAGTTGCCGCGTGAGGTTGATGATCGCCGCCTTGGAGGTGTTGTAGGCGACCAGGTCGGGCTCGCCGACGAGCCCGGAGACCGAGCCGGTGTTGACGATCACTCCGCGCCTGCGCTCGCGCATGCCCGGCAGCACCGCCCTGCACATCAGAAAGACCGAGCCGATGTTCACCGAGAGCGTCCGCTCCCATTCGTCGATCTCCTGCGTCAACGCCGTGCCCGGCACGAGCCGACCGGCGTTGTTCTCGAGAATCTCGATCGGGCCGAGCAGCGACTCGATGTCCGACACCAGGCCCGGAACGGCGTTGCGGTCGGCGACGTCTCCCACGAATACCCGAGCCTGACCTCCAGCGTCGGCGATCCGCGCCACGGTCTCGTGAGCGCCCCGCTCGTTGACGTCGCAGACCGCCACCGTCGCCCCGTCGCAAGCGAGCCGTTGCGCCGTTGCCGCGCCGATCCCGTGACCGGCGCCCGTGACCACGGCCACCCGGCCGTCAAGTCGGCGACCACCTATGCCTGCATCAGATCCCACGCTCATTCCCCCTCGGTTGCGCTTCCTCGCAGCGAGCCGCGAGGCGGAGCTTACGCCCGGGCACGCCGGGTAGGCGCCCCCGGCCTCAGCCGATCGCGTTCAGGAACCTGGCGATGATCGGACCGTTCACCGGCCCGCCGTTGCCACCGCCGGTGTCATGGGTCACGATCGCGAACGCGACGTTGCCGCGGTAACCCATCAGCCAGCCGTCGATCTTGAGCTTCGAGGCGGGACCCGTGCCGTACTCGGCGGTGCCCGTCTTGGCGTACGTGCCGGCCGGCAGTCCCTGACCGGCGGCGGTGCCGCTGCTCACAACCGAGGCCATCATCGTCCGCAGGTCAGCGACCACCGCCGCCGGCAGCGGCGCTGACGCGATCGAGTCATCGGGTGCCCCGGCCACGAGCCGCGGTGCGCGCACCACGCCGGAGTCGATCGCCGCCGCCACGGTCGCCATGCCGAGCGCCGAGAAGGTGACGCTGCCCTGTCCGATCGAGTCCCCCGCGAGCTCGGTCTGGCTGGCCGGCTTGGGGATGTTGTCCATGAACGCCGGGACGCCGAGTTCGGGCGTGCGCTGCAGACCGTAGAGCCGCGCGACCGCGGGAAAGTCGGCCGCCGTCAGATGCTTTGTCGCGAGACCGATGAACGCGGTGTTGCAGGACTCGATGAAGGCCTGCGCGAGCGTCGAGACGGGCTGGTCACCCTCGGCGTTGTGAAAGACCTCCCCGTCGACCGTGATCGTCGGTGGGCAACTGGCCGGCGAGGATGTGTTCAGCCCGTTCTGGATCAGCGCCGAGGAGGTCAGCACCTTGAATGTCGAGCCCGGTGCATACGCGCCCTGAAACGCCGTGTCATAGGTCGTGATCGGGTCGGACACGACCGCCAGCACCCGCCCGGTCGGCGCGTCGATCGCGACCATCGAGACGTCGTGATGAGTGGCTGTCGCGAGCGCGGCCTCGGCCGCCCGTTGGATCCTGGGATCGATGCTGGTCGTCACGGGTGTGCCGTTCCTGCCCGGGAAGCTCGCCAGCCGCGCGAGCATCACGCCGGCCGCGTTGTCGACGCCGATCACCGTCGTCGGCGCCCCGGCCAGCGTCTTCTCGGCGCTGGCCTGGATGCCCGTCTGGCCGACCGTGCTCGAGGCGTCATAGGGCGCGCCCAGAGCCTTCAGCTGCTCGGCGGTGATCGGGCCCACGGACCCGACCAGGTGAGCGCTGAGCTGCTTGGTGATCGCGACCGTCCTGCCCGACGCCTCGAACTGCGTGCCTGGGACGTTGTAGACGTTGGTGGGCCCGGTGACGGCCTTCAGCTGCGTGAAGCGTGCCTGCGTGATCGTGAAGATCGGCTCGAAGTAGCTCGGATGCTGCCTGGCAGCGGCCAGAGCCGCAGCCACCGGTGCGCGCGGCGCTCCAGCGGCGAGCAGATCGGCGCGCACGGCCCCGGGCTTCTTGATCCGCTGCCCGACGACCCCGACGACCACCTGCTGCGCGACCGTCGTCAGCTTCACGCCGCCCGCACCGAGGATCGCGGCGCGGGCCGGCCAGTTGCGGCCAACCGCGATGTGCGCGCCGGCCACCAGCTTGGGATCGATCGTCGCCGGCGTCCATCTCACGCGCCACCTGTTCCCGCGCCTGACGAGGTGGATCGTGCTGGTGATCGACCAGCTGCCGACATCGGCGAGCTGGTAGCGCTCGATGATCTGGGCGCGGGCGCTGGTTCCCGACTTGGCGGTCCTGACGCGCCCGGCGCTGACGCTCGCGTGCGACACGCCGAGGCCGGTGAAGACCGAGGCGTTGATCGACACGAAGTCCTTGGGCGGGTCCACAACCTGCGCGCGCATCGCCGTCCAGTGCCCACTGCTCCAGGCGCGCACGAACGCGCCTACGGTCGTGCGCGGGCTGGGCGAGCTGCCACCGCAGCCGGCGAGCAGCAACGCGGCCGCGGCTGCCACGCCTCCAACCAACGTGGCGCGCGAGCAATTGCGCATATCAGCGAGACGCCCGAGCACCACGATCCGAGGATAGAGGCGGGCACCGACGCATCGCTTGCATCGCTGACCGAGCGGATCCGGCACAGACCGGATCGCGCCTCGCGACTACCGTATCTGGGATGCCCCGGATCAATCTACGCCCCGCCATCACCGAGCATCACCCGGAGAACGCGATGGCCGAGCCCGCCGAGATCGCTCGCTTCCACGACCGCTGCAGTGACCTCATGCGCGAGTTGCTCGGCGGGCTCGCGGCGGCACCCGACGAGCCGCGACCGTTCCCCGAGGTCGAGGCCGCGCTCGCATGGCCGCGACGACGAATCGCAAGCGTGCTCGGCGGTGTCTGGCACCTGCGCACGACCGAGTTCGGGGGGCGCCGGCCCTACCGCTTCCTCGACGAGCGCCTCTCGGCGTCCGGGCGCTGGGAGATCTGGTGCGACCGCGACCAGGCCCGCGCCATCCAGGCCGCGCGCGATGCCGATGCGGGCTGAGCCGAGCCGACGCGTCTGAAATTTTCAAACGAGCGCTAGGGGCGATTTCAAACGAGCGCTAGGGGCGCTCGTCGTGCACGCCGCGCAGTCGCCGCGGCGCCTGCCTGCGGAGGACTGCAGCCATCGACCTCGGCATCGCGGCAGGATGTCGGTTACCTGCGGGCACTCAGCCCTCGCCAACAAAGGAGGCAGCATGTCGGTGATCAACGCCAGCACCCTCATCACCGGAAACCTCGAGGGCGCCGATCACGGCGCGACGATCTCCTTGATCCTCGACCACTCCGAGCCGGGCGCCGGCCCGCGGCTGCATCAGCACACCTACGACGAGACCTGGCTGGTGCTCGCCGGGACCCTGACCTTCACCGCCGGCGATGAGCAGTTCGAGGCCGGACCCGATGACATCGTGATCGTGCCGCCCAACACGCCGCACAAGTTCGTCAACAGCGGCCCGGACAGGGCGCGCCTGATCTGCATTCACGCGAGCCCCACGTTCGAGACCGTCTGGCTCGAATGAGCGGCGCGGGCGGATGGCGGGATCGCCATGTTGGTTGGGAGCGGGCGGGCTAGCTGAGGTGGATCCGGGATCTATCCCCAGCGCCGGCTCCCGGGAAGCGCCCGGTCGCACAACCAGAGAGGGGAGCAGACCACCCACCCCGGTCGACGGCAAAGCTGCCGCATCAACCAAGGTACCCGGCCCCCCGGACGGGACCAGCACGATCCGGTAAAGCCACCAGCCCGGATCAGGCGACCACGACGCCGGCAGCGCGACCAACCGCCCGGTTGCGGGCAACAAAAAACGGTCCGGGGGCTCTGACTCCGCCTGCTCTCGCGCGTAGCCTGCGCACGAAATAAGCCTTGTCGTTCGCCTTTGAGAGCCGTCCTCCGCGTTGGCTTTCGCGAAGTCCTGCTCCCTCCCGAACCGCAGAAAGAACCTTATGGGCCGGTTGCCACGAACGCAACCCCACCCCGACCGCAAACCCGCAAATTGAAAGAAAAAGGGAGCTCCGCGGACCTCTCCCGCCGGCGAATCCGTATTGGATGCATGAGCAGATCGCAGCGCCTCGCGATCCTGGCCGGCGTGGCGGTTTTGACGCCAGCCGCGATCGCCGCCGGACGCGACCTCCCCGGCCGGCGCGCCACATCCGTGCCTGCGATGAAGCGGGCACGCGCGGGCCGGGATGCACGCCTCCGCACCGACGGCGTGCGGATCCACACACGGAGCGGGGCTGATGACGCGCGGGCCGAGATCAGCGAGCCCGCCGGCGTGATCCGCTTGTTCCGGGTGGTCGCCCCGAAGGGGACGCACGTAACCGTCACGAGTGCCATCCCTGGGATCGCCGGTGTGACCACCTCGATCCCGATCATGCGCGACGACCCCTCGGCCACATGTGCTCAACGAGGAGACGCGGTGGCGTGCACCCAGGGCGAGGAGTGGTGCCCGATGCCCGCGGCGAGCTGGCGGATCCGCGTGCGCAAGCGCTCGGGTCCGGCCGGCTGGATCCGGGTCACGTTCGTGGTCGGCGCCCTACCGAGGGGCCGATGAGCCCATGCGCGAGGTGAGCAGCGCCGCCGGCGATCGCCGGGCCCCGGTCCTTGACCAGGGTCGGAGCCCTTGCGCACACCTGCTCTTGGAGGAGACTATGTGTCGGAGTCATGCGAGTCCTTGCCCAGCCGGTGTCTGGCACCGCTGACAGCTTCGCCGTCGCTGCTCCGGTGCCGCGTGTGAGGATGCGTCGGCGGCGCAGCGACCGGTCATTGATCGCTGGAGCGTTGGCCGGCACCGAGTCCGACGTGGAGCTGCTCTTCCGCCGTCACTGGCCCCGGGCCTACCGGGCCGCGTTCCTGATCGTTCACGATCACGCCGCGGCCGAGGATGTCGCCCAGGAGGCCTTCGTCGCCGCGGTCCGTCGACTTGGAAGCTTCGACCGCCGTCGCCCCTTCGCCCCGTGGCTCGGCGCGATCGTCGCCAACCGCGCGATCGATCTGCTCAGAGCTCGCAGCGCTCGGCGCGAGGTCACCGAGATCGAACTCGAGCAGCCGTCCGCCGCGGCGCCACCGCTCGGGCGGTATTCGGAGGATCTGCTGGCGGCGCTCGCGGCGCTGACGCCCGAACAACGGATGGTCGTGGTGATGCGCTACGTGCTCGAGTACACCCCCGGCGAGATCGCGCACGCGCTCGAGCTGCCGCGAGGCACGGTCAACTCGCGGCTGCGCCGCGGGCTGGACACGCTCGAGTCGTACCTTGGCGAGGCAACCGAATGAGCGCCAAGCAACAGTTGCACAGATACCGCGCACCGGATGAGCGGGCGGCCGAGGAGCGGGCCTGGAGCGCGGTGCGCGGTGCCTATCGGGAGATCACTCCGCGGCAACGCACACGGGTGTCTCGCGTACCGGCCGGGATTCTGGTCACCTCGATCGCACTTGTGATCTCCGCGGTCCTGCTCTCGGACCTGCGTTCGGCAGACCGCCGCTCGCGGGTGAGCGCGATCTCAACCAGCGCGGCGCGCGCGCTCTCGGGATCCCAGGCGCTGGTCACCGACGAGACGCAGAGCCGGCTGCTGATCGTGAGTCTCCCGAGCGGACGGATCGCCCATTCCGTGCCCGTGCCAGCCGACCCCGAGGACATCGCGGCGAGCGGCAACGGTGGTGTGGTGGTCGTCGTCAGCTCGGCGGCCGGGAAGGTCACGATCATCAACCGCGACACGCTGCGGGTCGTCAAGACATTCGGCGGATTCGAGCAGCCGCATATCGACGCGATCTCACCCGACGGCGCCTACGCGTACGTCACAGACGACAGCCGCGGAACACTCACGGTCATCCGCCTGAGCGACCTCAAGGTGACGGACACGGTGGCGGTCGGGGTCGGAGCTCACCACCTCGCCTTCAGCCCGACGATGCGCACCGTCTGGGTCGCACTCGGCGAGAACGCTCAGCGGATCACGACCCTCAGCACCATCCAGCGCGGAGCACGGGGCGCCGGGGCGGTGCCTGACCCCGGGCATCCGCACGTGGTGGGGCACTTCACGCCTGGCTTCCCCGCTCACGACCTGGGCTTCAGCCCGGATGGACGTACCGTCTGGGTTACTTCAGCCGCAGGATCGGACGTCACGGCCTTTGACTCCCGCACTCATCGCGTGCGCTTCCGGGTGCCGGTCGGCGCGCCGCCCCAGCACCTCGCCTTCGAGGGCCGCTTCGCCTACCTCACCAGCGGTTACGGCAGCATGATCGAAAAGGTCAGTGCGCGCACGGGCCATGTGGTCGCCCGAGCGCGTGCGCCCTACGGATCCTTCGAGCTCGCCGCCGCCGACGGCTATGTCGTCTCCGCCTCGCTGTTGCGAGGGACACTCGCGATCTACACACCGAACCTCAAGCTCGTGCGCGTCGTCAGCTTGGCACCCGCGACCCGCGAGGTCGCGATCTCCCGCCCCTGAGACCTCGGCAGCGGGCGATGCCAGCCAGCAGCGCGAGCAGCTGTGCGCGCTCGCGTGGCAACACTCTACGCGCGCTCGCCGAGCAGCCCGGCGATGGTCGCAAGGCCACGCTCGGCCTGCTCGGCGTCGGCGTGACTGAAGTTCAGCCTGATCATCCCGAGTTGCGGCTCGTGCGGGAAGAACTCCTCGCCGGGCATGAAGGCGACGCCTCGGGAGATCGCCTCCCCGAGCAGCGTCCTGGTGTCAACTGCGCGCCGCAGGCGCAGCCAGAAGAAGAGACCACCACGGGGCCGCTCCCAATGCGCCTGGTCTCCCAGGTGGCGCGCCAGGGAGGTCTCGAATCCGTCCCGTCGGCCGCGATAGAAGCTCGTGAGCGCCTCCAGCCGCGGCGTCCAGCCCGCGTCGGTGACTGCATCGAACACGATCCGCTGCGACAGCCGCGAGCTGTGCAGGTCCACCGCCTGCTTGAGCATCACCAGACGATCGAAGATGTCCGCCGAGGCGGCGAGGAACCCGAGCCGTAGACCGGGGGCGAAGGTCTTGGAGAACGACCCCTGATACACCCACGATCCGCCGTCCATTCGCGCGGCGATCGGCGTGCGGTCGCAGCTGTCGTAAGCCAGGTCTCGGTATGGGTCGTCCTCGAACAGCGTCGTCCTGGTGTCGCGGCAGCCGCGCGCCAGTGCGTCACGCTCAGCATCGGTGGCGCAGGTCCCCGTCGGGTTGGAGAAGGTCGGGACGACGTACGCCAGCCGTGCCTGTGGGCGGGCCGGGGCGAGCTCGATCAGGCGCGCGCCGTAGAGCCGGAACACCTGGAGCGCCGCAAGGTAGGTGGGCGACTCGACCGCCACCGGCGTGCCCCGATCGATATACAGCTTGGCGACCAGATCGATCCCCTGCTGACTCCCCGACAGGATCATCACCCGCTCGGGTGGCGCCTCGAGACCGAGTCGTCGCAGCTGCTCGGAGACGACGGCCCTGAGGTTGGGATCGCCCTCGCTCGGTCCGTATTGCAGCGATGCCTTGGGGATGCTGCCCGCCCAATCCGGCAGGGTCTCGGTGGCCGGGAGACCTCCCGCGAACGAGACCATCCCAGGGCGGTCGACCACGCGCAGGATCTCGCGAATCGGTGAAGGCCGCAAGAAGTCGATCCGCTCTGAGAACACAAGACCCCTCGAATTACGTCAACAGCATTGACCTAAGTTTGGCCGATCGGGGAAAATCGGTCAAGGTGATCGACCAAGCACGCCAGAGGTCGCTCCGGCAGGCCATCGAGGACCTGTACTTCGGCTACCGAGCGTTCACCGCGCTCCCGGACGCGATCCTGGCGCAGCGCGGGCTGGGCCGAACCCATCACCGGATTCTCTACTTCGTCTGCCGTGACCCGGGGATCAGCGTCGGCCAGCTGCTGGCGGTGCTTCGCATCAGCAAGCAGGCAGCGCATCGCCCGATCAGTGAGCTCGGGCGCCATGACCTGATCGCGGTCTCAGCGGATACGAGCGATCGGCGGATCCGGCGGCTGTCACCGACGGACAGCGGCATCGAGCTGGAGGCGCAGCTCAGCGAGTCACAGATGCAGCTGCTGGCGGCCACCTTCGCCGACTGCGGCCCCGAGACCGAGCGGCACTGGCGCCAGGTCATGACTCGGCTTGCGCACGAGGGCGGCGACTGAGCGCGGCCCGCCACCCCGGGTCGCCCGTTCGCTGCGCGTGGGTCGCCGCCACCCTGGCCGGGTCCTACGGCCAGCCAATCGGAAAGTCGAAGTACGTGTCCGGATAGGGCTCGTCGCTGAGCGTGTAATGCCACCACTCGCGCGCGTAGGAGTCGAAACCACAGGCGGCCATGATTGAGCGCAGGTGCCGACGATCTGCGCCTTGCTCATCCGTGATCGCGGGGGCGTCGTGATGCGAGACCGCGTCCATCAGGTCGTGGCCCCCGCCCATCTGCACCAGCTCGCCGCTGCCCAGATGGAAAAGCGTCAGATCGATGGTGCTGCCGCGGCTGTGGCCGGACCGCGGGGCGACGTAGCCATCAGCGATCATCGCGGGCCTCTCGATGTTCGGGTAGTGCCGGAGTTTCGTGCGGCCGTCCTCCGGCTGCTCGGACCAGCGCAGGAAGCAGTCGACCGCGCGTTGCGGCCGGTAGCCATCCCACAGCAGCAGGCCGAAGCCGGCTCCGGCGGCCTCTCGGCGAGCGCGTCCGAGCGCCGTGCACAGCGCCGTGGTGCCGACAATGCGATTCATCCAGTAGCCGTCGACCGGCTTACCGGTGAAGTTGTCCCAGGTCGCGTACTTGGCGTCCCAGCGGACGCCGGGCACGCGCTCGTCGACGAACGCGAAGCCGTCTCTCATCTTGACTTCGCCTCGAGCGCCAGCGCCAGGACGCGATCGATCATCTGCGCAAACGGCAGCCCGGCTGCGGCCATCATCCTCGGGTAGCGGCTGTACGATGTCATCCCCGGCAGCGTGTTGACCTCGTTCAGCACGACCCGTCCATCCTCGGTGAGGAACATGTCGACCCGCGAGAGCCCCCGGCAGCCCAATGCGCGGTAGATGGCCTTGGCCGTCTCCTGCACGAGCGCCCGCGCATCGGCGGGGATCCTCGCCGGCACCAGCACGGTCGCGTTGTCGGAGCCGCGCTCGGGCTCGAGCTCCTGATGGATCCTGAAGAACCCATCCGACAGCGCGATCTGATCGACCTCGCCGACTTGGAGGTCACCTTCGTTGCCGTAGATCGCACATCCGACCTCGTCGCCGGCGACCGCGGACTCGATCAGAACCTTCGCGTCGTATCGCCGCGCGGCGCGGATCGCGCCATGGATTTCGTCTCGGCTCGTGACCTTGGTGACACCGAAGGACGACCCCGAGCGGGCCGGCTTCACGAAGACCGGATAGCTGAGCGCGTCGCCGTCGATATCTTCGCCCGGCGCGAGCACCACGAAGCTCGGGGTGCTGATTCCCGCGCTCGCGGCCACGGTATACGCGAGTGACTTGTCCATGCAGATGGCGGAGCTCTGGATGTCGCAGCCCGCGTACGGCATCCCCGAGAGCTCCAAAAGACCCTGGATCGCGCCGTCCTCGCCGAGCCTGCCGTGTAGCACGGGCAGCACGAGGTCGAGGCTGATCGTCTGGTGTCGCTCCCCGTCGAGGATCAGCAGCCCAGGGTTGGCCCGATCCGGTGAGAGCAGTGCCCGCCGTGCGTTCGAATGCTCCCAACCGACGTCAGGTCCATCGCACAACCTCCACGCACCGTGCGTTGTGATTCCGATCCAGAACGGCTCGTAGCGCGTGCGATCGAGGTGCGCCGCGATCTCTCGGGCCGACTTCACCGAGACAGGGTGCTCCTCGGACGAGCCGCCGAAGATGATCCCGACCCGCAGGCGAGTGTCCCGACTCACAGATTCCCCGCCGCCGCGCCGCCGAACTCCCGGATCATGGCGCTAGCCATGCCGTATCCGGCGTTCGAAGTTGACGCAGTTGAAGAGGCTCTGCTCGACCGTGTCGCGGAGGGCATGGTCGGTGTAGTAGGCGGTGTGCGGGCTGATCAGCACGTTCGGCATCTGCTGCAACCTCAGCAGCAGCTGGCTCTTGATCGGCCTCCGGCGGTAGTCGGCGTAGAAGATGCCCTCCTCTCCCTCCAGAACGTCCAGCGCGGCACCGCCCAGGCGTCCGCGCTCCAGGGCGGACACCAGCGCCGCGGTGTCGAGCAGCGGCCCGCGACCGGTGTTGATGATCACCGCCCCGCGTTTCATCCGCTCGATCCGGTGGCGATCGAGCAGGTGATGGGTGACGGCGGTCAGCGGCGTGTGCAGCGTGACGATGTCGCTGCGCTCGAGCAGCTCATCGAGCGTGACATGGCCGCCGGCGCCCGTGGGCCGCAGATCGTGGGCAAGCGTGCGGCCGCCGAAAGCTCGCAGCCGTTCGATCACGGCGCCGCCGATCCGCCCCGCGCCGATCACGCCGACGGTCAGGTCCCGTAGCTCTCGGCCGCGAGCATCGTTCAGGCGATAGTCGTGCGCGTCGGCCGCTCGGATCACGGCGTACGCATGTCGCACAACCATCAGCATCAGCATCAGCGTGTAGTCGGCCACGCTGTCGGGCGAGTACTCGACGGTTTCCACAGAGATGCCCAGGCGTTCCGCATAGTCGGTGTCGATGTGGTTACAGCCGATGCTGCGGGTCGAGACATAGCTCACGCCTGTCTGGCTGAGGGCGAGCAGCGCCGAGTTCTTGACGAGCGTCTTATGTCCGATGCTGATGCAGCGGTGACCGCTCGCCAGCCCGGCGTTGGCGTCTGTCAGCGGCGCCGCGGTGATGGTTGGTGACACCCCGTGGCGGCGTGCCATCACGCGAAACAGATCGGCCTCGTCGGGTTCGCAGCCATAGATCGTGATGCCGGCCTCCGGGTTTGTTACAGAAGGCGGCGAGGTCCGCTGCGTCCGGCGAGCGACCGCTGCCGCGCTGTGGGTGGCCGCGTGGGTCATCGCCGGGCACCGCTCAGACGTATGCGAAGTCGCCGGGCACCGGGCCGGGCCAGCGGCTGCCCGTCCTGCCCGCCCGGGCCGGGTGTGCTTGCGTTGCCAGCATCGGGCGGCGCTTGTCTGCGCAGGCCGGACACGGGCGCGACGGAGCCGACCAGTTGCTCCGCAGCCTGGCCCGCGGCGGCCAGCACCACCGCCGAATCGTTGCGTTCCCACTGCCCCAGCACCACACCCGCCGCCGCGAGCCGGTGCCCGCCGACGGTGACCTGCGTGAAGAAGGCCAGGCACGCTCCGGCGGCGGAGTCCGAGCCGGTCTTGCCGGCGTAGCCTTCAGAGATCAGCGGGTTCGTGTTGTTCAGCGTCCCCGCGACGGGAAGCGTGACGCTCGCCATCGAGACGATCTGCCGGAAGGCCGCGAGCCGCATCGCCTGCCGCAGAAGACGCAGCTGGTCGGCGGCGGTGGAGGTCGTCGCCGGATCCCACCCACTGGGATCGGTGTAGGTGGTGTGATCCATCCCGAGCCCGCGGGCGGTGGCGTTCATCTTCGCGACGAAGCGCGTCTCGCTCCCCGCCAAGCGGGCGGCGAGCATCAGCGCGATGTTGTTGCCCGACGGGATCAGCAGCGCCTCCAGCAGCTGCCTCTCGGTGAGCCGCTCTCCGGGCGCCACCGCGGCGACCGACTGATCCTGCGCGGCATCCTCGGCCTCCGCCCGCGCCTCAGCCGACGTCACCGTCACGGTGAATCCATCCTGCGGTCCGGTCAGCGGATGCTGCGTGAGCGTCAGGAAGGCCGTCATCACCTTGGCCACGCTGGCTATCGGGACCGGACGTTGGTGCGGGCTCGCCGCAGGCCGCTCGCTCCCGAGAACCAGCGCCGCCTGCCCCTGCTGCGGCCAACTGACACGCGAGAGGTAGGTGCCGTCCCGGTTCAGAATGCGGCTTGTGTTGTGCGCGCCTAACTTGTGGTTCTGGGCATGGCTCGCCCCGGCGAAGGCACTGTGGGCCAGGAACAGAACCAGGAGCGCGCCGAGCGCGGCGCGGCGGCGGCGGCGGCCGTAGACGCGTCGTTTGCTGCCGCACGCGGCGGAGAATGCGGATCGGCTCTGGGTCACGTCCCCCAGTCAAAGAGGCGGGGCGTTGCCGGCGCGTATGTGTTTTTCGATATGCCGACGATATGTTCGGCGTGAGAGCATCGAGGCAGTGCGTGTGCTGATCGTTGAAGACGAGCCCTACATGGCGCAGGCCATCCGCGATGGACTGCGGCTGGAGGCGATGGCTGCCGACATCGCCGGCGACGGCGAGACTGCGCTGCATCTGCTCAGCATCAACGCCTACGACATCGCCGTCCTCGATCGCGACATCCCGGGCCCATCGGGCGATGAGGTCGCAAGGCGGATAGTCGCCTCCGGCAGCGGCACACCGATCCTGATGCTCACCGCCGCCGACCGGATCGACGACAAGACGTCCGGATTCGAACTCGGCGCCGACGACTACCTGACAAAGCCGTTCGAGCTGCGGGAGCTCGTCCTCCGACTCAGAGCACTCGACCGCCGGCGGGGGCACAACCGCCCGCCCGTAGTGGAGCTGGCAGGCCTGCGGCTGGACCCATTCCGCCGCGAGGTCTATCGCGATGGGCGCTACGTCGCACTGACCCGCAAGCAGTTCGCTGTGCTCGAGGTCCTCCTCGCCGCTGAAGGCGGGATCGTGAGCGCCGAAGACCTGCTTCGGCATGCGTGGGATGAGAACGCCGACCCATTCACCAATGCCGTGCGCATTACCGTCTCGGCACTGAGAAAGCGCCTCGGCGAGCCCTGGCTGATCGCGACGGTGCCCGGTTCCGGGTACCGGATCGACGCCGGTTCCAACACTGAGGGCGGGGCCGACGATCGTGGGGGTCGCTCGTGAGCGCGCGCCGGGCGCTCATCGGCCAGGTTCGCGACGGGATCTGAGGATGTCGCCGCTGTCGATCGCCGGCCTTGCGCCAGCCCGGTTGCTCCGCCTGCCTTCGCGAACCGTGCGCCTGCGACTGACCCTGCTCTACAGCGGGCTGTTCATGGCCTCGGGAGTGGCGCTGCTCGTCACCACCTACCTGCTCTTCCGCGGCACGACCGGAGTTGATCTGATCGTTCAGGGTGTCTCGCGCAGGACGGGTCTGACACCCCGTGTCCACGAGATGTATGTCGCAGCGCTCGAGCGCAACAGCCACGCTCTCCACCAGGGCCTGATCCAGTCCACGATCGCACTCGCGATCATGACCGTGATCTCGGTCGCGCTCGGCTGGCTGGTCGCAGGCCGCGTGCTGCGCCCGCTTCGCGCGATGACAGCGACCACACGCCAGATCTCCGAGCGCAACCTCAACGAGCGCCTCGCGCTCCCGGGTCCCCGTGACGAGCTGAAGGATCTCGCGGACACCGTCGACGGTCTCCTGGAGCGGCTCGAAGATCACGTCGCCGAGCAGCAGCGATTTGCGGCCAACGCCTCCCACGAGCTGCGCACGCCACTGGCGATCATGCAATCGCTGCTGGAAGTCGCACGCAATGACCCGAGCCGGGAGGCCGGCGAGCTGCTCGACCAGCTGCACGAGGTCAACACCCGCGCGATCAACCTCACCGAGGCACTGCTGCTGCTCAGCCGCGCGGGTCAGCGGTCCTTCGTCCGTGAACACGTCGACCTGTCCCTGATCGCCGAGGAAGCCGCCGAAACGCTGCTGCCGGTCGCCGAACAACGTGGCATCAGCATCAACACATCCGTTGCGGCGAGCCCGACCATCGGCTCACACGCTCTGCTCCTGCAGCTCGCGACGAACCTCGTACAGAACGCGATAGTTCACAACCTGCCGTCGGGCGGAACCGTGTCGGTCACGACCTGCGCTCACGCTGACAGCGTCGAGCTCGCCGTCGAGAACACGGGCCAGCAGCTGAGCCCGCACATCGTGCCAACGCTGGTCGAGCCTTTTCAGCGCGGCACCAGGCGAGCGCGCGCGACCGATGCAGGCGTCGGCCTCGGCCTCGCAATCGTCAACAGCATCACGCAGGCCCACGCTGGAGCACTGACGCTCACGGCGCGGCCCGAGGGCGGGCTGCGCGTCAGCGTGCGGCTGCCCGCACGCGGGCGCTAAGCGCCTGCCGGCAGATTGGCCTCCTGGGCGATGTAGCGCGCCCTGCGGATGAACACCACCGAGTGATAGACGATCGTTCCGTCCTGGAATGTCAACTGGCCGCGGCGCATGAACCGCATGAACGAGCCTGAGGCCGGCGCGCCGAGTTGCACGACGCCGGGCCCGCGCTGGTGCTTCAGCAACAGCCTGCCCGGCATGTGGAACGGCAGGTCACGGAACACATAGATCGACTCATCTGTCACCAGCACGATCCGGCGGAAGTAGAAGCCGAGGATGCTCAGCGCGAAGTCGACATACGCACCGATGATGGGGACGAACCTGATCACATCCTCGATCACGCCGAGCGTCAGCATGGTCGCCAGGTTGTTGAACGCGAACGCGACGGCCATCGCACCTTCCCCGTCAACGTGGGCTCTGCGGGCGACTCGCCTCGCCATGCGCTGGTTGTAGGGCCGAACCGAGTACTCGCGCCCAGCCGGCTGTGCGAATTGGTCACTCATCACATGGCGGACTCAACGACGACCATTGAGGCGGTGTTCTATCACATGGCCGTGATGACGTTCACCGATAGATATGACACAGACGGCGGCTCACCGCTGCCGTCTGCAGGGCCGCTGAATCGCAGTGGCTCCCGGGCATGAAGGCGGTCACCGGGGCGCCACTCCTGCGCTGAGCCGGTCCAACAGCGTCCGCAGCCTGCTCAGCTCCGGAGCGGTGAGGTTGCTTCGCAGGCGCTCGTCGAAGGCCCTCGCGGCGGCGGCGAGGTGAATGAAGGTTCGCTCGCCGGCGGGACTGATCTCGATGATGTGGTTGCGCCGATTGGAGGGATCGCGGCGGCGGGTCAGCAGGCCGTCCTTCTCCATCGCGTTGAGGTGATGCGTGAGTGTGGCACCGGTGATGCCGACGGCCTGGGCGAGCTGACGCTGGTTGGTGTTCTGCTGAATCTTGAGATTGAGGAGGACGAGCCACACGGGCAGTGATCCGTCCGCGGCCGCGAGCGCGTCGTCGAAGGCGCGGCCGACGAGGCGCGCGGTGCGTGCGAGTTGGAGGCCGATCGGTGGCTGTTCGGGACGCAAGGCGTGCCTCCAGCCTATCCGAAGCGTAGTTCGCTGTCGAATAGATTGATATCTAATCCTTCGAGTTCTATGCTTGTCACACTGAGGCGTTCCGCGCCGTCATGCCCTTGCAGCCCGACCCGGCGAACGGAGGTACCAGATGCAGATCGAGATGGCGGGAAAGGTGACGCTGGTCACCGGCGCAAGCCGCGGGATTGGAGCGGCGATCGCGCGAGAGTTCAGCGCCGCCGGCGCGAGCGTCGTGATAACGGCCAGGGACGCGGACGCGCTGGCCGCACTCGCGGACGAGCTTGGAGCCCCCGGACGGGCGCTGGCGGTGGCCGCAGACGTCGCCGAGCCCGGCGCCATGGTCACAGTGGTGCAGCGCCTGGAGGCCGAGTTTGGTCGCCTCGACTACGCGGTGAACAACGCCGCGGGTGGTGGACACGGCCCCACCCCGCTCGCCGACGTGTCACTAAAGGCGTTTGACTCGGGGCTGGCGGTGACGCTCCGAGGCGTCTTTCTCTCGATGCAGGCAGAGATCCCTGCGATGCTCCGCTCCGGCGGGGGAGCGATCGTCAACGTCTCGTCCACCGCGGGGCTTCAGGCGGTCGCCGGGCTCGCGACCTATGTGGCGGCGAAGCACGGCGTTGAGGGGCTCACGAGGGTGGCGGCGCTCGACTATGCCGAGCAGAACGTTCGCGTGAATGCTCTGGCGCCGGGTCCGATTCTCACCGACAAGCTCAGGCGCGCCGGTAGCAGCGCTCAGCACGCTGCCGCGACCGCCATGCCGCTGAAACGCGTCGGCGCCCCTGAGGAGGTGGCGGCAGCGGCCGTCTGGCTGTGCTCAGATCAGGCCGGCTTCATCACCGGGACGACACTGACGATCGACGGAGGCAAGCTGGCGGGTACACCCCCGTTCCAGATGGCTGGAGGACGCCGATGACCAATACATCACCTCAAAGGCGCGGGCGCGGAGCAAGCGGCCTGCGCGCCAATGCGCTCGCCGGCCTCGTCATGCTCCTGATCGAGTACAGCCTCGGGATCTCCGTGAACCTGTACTCGAAGCTTCCCACTTCTGACGCCGGAAAGCCGCTGTTCGCGGGACTCGGCGCAGCGGTCGGCAACGGCCCGTTTCTCTTGGCCTTCCACGCCGTGCTCGGGACCCTGTTGCTGCTCACCGGCGTTGCCGCCGTGGTCAGGGCATCGCGCCTCGGCGCCAGGCACCTGATCGCGCTCAGCGCGGGCGCGCTTGTCGCCACCCTCGTGGCCTGGCTGTCCGGCTCGGAGTTCGTGGGGCACATGAAGAACAGCGCTTCGCTGACGATGGCGCTCGCGGCAGCGGTCGCGATCCTCTGCTACGCGCTTGTCATCTTCGTGATCGGCATCGGCGGCGTCCCGCATGCGGCCGGCCGCGAAGCGTGAGCCACAACTCCCCGAGCTTGGCCACGCCTACGAATTCTGAGCTGCGGGGGCCGCCTCAGGAGGCAGCTAGATTACGATCGGTGCTTGCCCAGGTCCGGGACCGTTACGGGCCCGATGGGGCCGGGCAACTGCCGGCGTCGCGTTTTGGGCTGGTTTGCTCCAAAGGAGGGCCTTCGTGTTGATGATCGAGACCCAGGGTCTCGCGCGGTCGTTCAAGGTTCGTGGCAAGCCCGCGGTGGAGGCCGTGCGTGGGATCGATGTCAGCGTCGACGATGGTGAGCTGGTCGGCTTTCTCGGCCCGAACGGGGCCGGTAAGACCACGTCGATGCGGATGCTGACAACGCTTTTGGCACCGACCAGCGGTAGTGCCACCGTCGTCGGGCATGACCTGATCGACGAGCAGGCGAAGGTCCGTCGCTCGATTGGCTACGTCCAACAGGGCACGTCGACTGAGCGGCTGCTGTCAGTGCGGGAAGAGTTGGTTGATCAAGCCGAGATGTACGGGATCAGCCGCGCCGAAGGGCGCTCGCGAGCGCAGGAGCTCATGCGCCAGCTGGACCTCACCGGACTGGCGGAGAGACGCGTTCAGACCCTGTCCGGCGGGCAGCGCCGCCGGCTCGAGACGGCGCTCGGGCTGGTGCACGCACCGCCGCTCCTGTTCCTGGACGAGCCGACCACCGGCCTCGACCCGCAGAGTCGCGCGAACATGTGGGAGCACGTGCGCGGCCTGCGCGAGCGGTTGGGAACGACGATGTTCCTGACGACGCACTATCTGGACGAGGCTGACGCGCTCTGCGATCGCATCCTCATCATCGATCACGGCACCGTCATCGCCGAGGGCACGCCAGACCAACTCAAGCGCTCACTGGGCGGTGACCAGCTCACGGTTGACGTCGAGGGCGAACCCGCTGACGCCGCCCGCGCGGTCGAGGCGGTCGTGACCGCACGCGAGGTTGTGACCTCAGGTTCGGTGCTCCGGCTCACCGTCGAGCACGGCGATCGTGCGATCGCTGATGTCATCCGCGCGCTTGACGCTGCATCGATCGGCTTGCGATCCATCGGACTGGCGCGCCCATCGCTGGACGATGTGTTTCTGACTTTAACCGGGCGTTCGCTCCGCGAGGAAGGGGAGACCGAGAGTGCCACTGCTGCGTGAAACCTGGCTGGTGTACCGGCGCCAGATGCGCCGCCAGCTGCGCGTCCCTGTCTGGATCATCATCGGTGTGGTCCAACCCGTCCTGTACCTGACACTGTTCGGACCGCTGCTCAAGCGAGTGGTCACACCTGGCGGGATTGCGCACTACAACGGCACGGCCTGGCAGTTCTTCGTGCCCGGCATGCTCGTTCAGCTCGGCCTGTTCGGGACCGCGTTCTCCGGCTTCGGCATAATCGACGAGCTCCGCTCGGGAATCATCGAACGCATGCGCGTCTCGCCCATGAGCCGGCTGTCGATGATCTTCGGACGGGTGCTCAAAGACGTCACCGTGCTGCTCGTGCAGGCCGTAATCCTGGTGCTGCTCGGCCTGCTCTACGGCCTGCGGGCGCCGTGGTACGGCATCCTCGCCGGCCTCGGTGTGATGGCACTCCTGGGGACCGCTCTGGCCGCGCTCAGCTACTCGGCGGGACTCGTGTTCAAGGACGAAGGCGCTCTGGCGGCGATCATCAATTTCGTCACGGTGCCGCTGCTGCTGCTCTCTGGCGTGCTCCTGCCGATGACGCTCGCCCCGGGCTGGCTGCACGATCTCTCGCGCGCAAACCCGCTCCTCTATATCGTCGACGGAACCCGCGACATGTTCCGAGGAGCGTGGAGCGATTCCCACCTCGCGATCGGTGTCGGCTGCGCGCTCGTCATCGCTCTCATCGGCATGATCGTGGGCACCCGTACCTTCCGCTCCGACCAGGCGTGACGCGACCGCGAGCATTAG
>DASZMI010000074.1:0-39230 GCA_035551915.1 Solirubrobacteraceae bacterium
GGCGGCTGGCCGAGGACTCGGGAAGGCGGCCCGCGAGCGTGCATGAAGCCCGCGAGCTGCTTGGCATTCCCGGGACTTGAGCGCTAGCTTGCTTCGGCGAGCGAGTCCACGCACATCAAGTCACGCTCACGAGCGTCGGCCGTAGGCTAGTGGCCGTGATGCAGAAATTCACCAGCAGTCTCGTGAGTGGCTGGGCGTGTGTGGCGTCGCCCGGTTCGCAAGGCAGATACTGGTGGTATCTGCCGCGAAGCGGGTGGCGTCACGCGCTTCCAGACGCCGTGAGGCGGCGGCGAATTTGTGAATCAGGGAACTAGACGTGCTCGTCGGACGATACTTTGGCAGTTCGCTTCGTCATGACGAAGCAAACTGCCAGAGAGCGTCCAGTTCCAGGCAACCCTTTCGCCGCCCGCGCTCAGCTCGCCGATGCCCGGCGCCAACTACCACGCAGGGTCAGGCGCGTGCTCGCTGTTCGCCGGCGTCGAGGCGCGCTGCTGCGGCCTTTTGCCGCCCGTTGTCAAACCTGGACTGACTGACCAGTCAATCAGTATCCTCACGGGATGGCGCCCGCCACCACGTTACGTGCAGCCGCCGTCCAGCTCAACGCCACCGAGGATCTGGATCGCAACCTGCAGATCGCCGATCGGCTGACCCGGCACGCCGCCGGTCAGGGCGCGCGGCTCGTCGTGCTGCCCGAGAAGTGGACCGTGCTCGGCCGCAGCGAGGTCATGGAGCAGCATGCCCAGACGCTCGACGGCCCCGCCGCCAGCTGGGCGAGGGGGATCGCCAGGGAGCTCGGAATCGACCTGATCGCGGGCTCGTTCGTCGAAAAACGCGACGGCCAGGAGAAGACCTCCAACACCAGCCTGCATATCGGCCCCGACGGCACGATCCAGGCGGCCTACCGCAAGCTGCACATGTTCGATGTCGAGGTCGACGGCACCGTCTACTCCGAGTCCGCGCGTGAGCAGGCAGGCGACGAGCTCGTTACCACCACGGTCGCGGCGGGCAGCGAGGAGCGGCGCACCCTGGGGATGACGATCTGTTATGACGTCCGCTTCCCCGAGCTCTACCGCGCGCTCAGCGAGCGCGGCGCCACGGTCCTCACCATCCCCGCAGCGTTCACGCTCGCGACCACGCGCGACCACTGGGAGACGCTCCTCAAAGCGCGCGCGATCGAGAACCAGTGCTTCGTGATCGCCGCCAACCAGATCGGCGAGCACCCGCCCGGCAACCGATCGGGTGGCCGCAGCATGATCATCGATCCCTGGGGCATCCCGCTCGCGACGGCTCCCGACGGCGAAACCGCGATCGTCGCCGAGCTCGACTTCGGGCTGCTGGCCGACGTCCGCAAGCGCCTCCCCGCCCTGACCCACCGCCGCGACCCGCGGCTCTACGAACGCCGGGCCGACCGGCGCACCACATGAGCACGCCAGCAGCCCTCGAGAAGCGCCGCGTGATCCTCGATGCCGCCGTGCGGGTGTTTGCCAGTCAAGGTTTCCACACCTGCCGCGTCTCCGACATCGCCGACGAGGCCGGCGTCGCCTACGGCCTCGTCTACCACTACTTCCCTTCGAAGGAGACGATCCTCGACACGCTCTTCCTCGAGCGCTGGGACGTGATGCTGGCGGCGATCGCCGAGACCGAGAAAACCGAGCTGCCGCCGCGTGAGAAGCTGCGCGCGATCGCCTCGTTCATCGTCGACTCCTACCGCCATGACCCGGACCTGATGAAGGTCATCATCGTCGAGGTCACGCGTGCCGCCAACACCTTCGGCCGCACGCACGTGGACAAGATCATGCAGGCCTACGAGGGCATCGGCCGGATCGTCGAGCAGGCGCAGAAGGACGGCAGCTTCCGCACCGAGATCGACGCGACCTTCGCCGCCCAGGCCTTCTACGGTCTGATCGAGCAGGTGCTCACCCAGTGGATCTTCAGCGGGTTGCCGGTCTCCGCAGAGGAGTTCGAGCATGTGAAAACGGAGATCGTCGAGATGATCTGCGGCGGCCTCGATGGGTAGAGACTGCTGCATCTGGTTGAATCCCCTCTGATGAAGGAGAGTCCATTGGTAAAGCGCCTCATGTGGTCGGGCCTGCTCGCAGGCGTCGGCGCCCTCTCGAGCCTCGTGGCGACGCGCGCGGCGGCCGTGATCTGGAAGAAAGTCTTCGACGAAGACCCGCCTGAGTGAGCGACGAGCCCGAGCATCAGTCCACCGAGTCGGTGACAGCTTGGCCACAGGCCAAGCAGGGTCCCGCCTGGGAACAGATCGCCGATGGAGCTGAGTCCGCCGCGCCGGGCCCCGCTGGGCCAGGCGCGTCGCCGGAGGTGCCGGAGGCCCCGACCGACGTCCAGCCGGCAACCGAGGCCGGCCGCTCGCGACGCCCGACCTCGCTGCGCGACCAGTACATTCAGGACACCGAGAGCGTGCCCAGGCGCAAGCTTTCGGCCCCCGACTTTCCGAGTGCCCCTCCGGTCCCGGGCTCGCGGGTGACGCTCACGGTTTCCGAAACCGATGAGCAGGGCAATCCCGGCCAGGTGTCAGAAGCAGCTCAGACGGCCGGTGCATCGTACCTGCCCCACATGCCGAGTCCCTCCTCACTGCTCGGGAAGCTCCCCATGGACAAGATCCCAACCGACAAGATCTCAATGGACAAACTCCCGCTCGACAAGCTCCCGACGGACAAGCTGCCGGTCGACAGGCTGCGCACGCTCACCAGGCAGCGTCCCGAGGTCGGCCTCGGACTCGCCTTTGCAGGCGGACTTGTAATCGCCACGATCCTCAAGCGCCTTGGCCGCAGATAACGGACAACAGGACAGCATCGCTTCGGCGATCACACAGATCTCGGACAACCTCGGCCGGCTCGTCCACGATGAGATCGAGCTCGCCAAGGCTGAGATCACACAGAAGGGCAAGAGTCTGCTGCGCGGCGTCGCCGCGATCGCGGCGGGTGCGATCTTCGCCGTCTTCGCCGTCATCACCGGGCTGATCACGATCGGCTGGGTACTCGATGCGATCCTCGTCAACGGCGTCGGCGACATCTGGGTCGGGTTCGCGATCGTCACCGGCGCCCTGCTGTTGCTGACGGCGCTGGCGTCGCTGGCGGCCTGGAGAGGCCTCAAGGTGGGCGCACCGACACCGACGATGGCGATCGATGAGGCCAAGCGGATCCGCGAGACGGTCTCCAACTCGACCGGGAAGAGCTGATGGACCGTACCCCGGAGGAGATCCGCGCGTCGATCGAGCAGAACCGCCAGGAGCTGGGCATGTCGCTCGTGCGCCTGCGCGATGAGGTGACCGAGCTGACCAACTGGCGTGGCCAGCTGCGCCGCAACGAGAAGAACCTTCAGATCGCTGCGGCGACGGCCGGCTTCGTGCTCGCCGGGGGTATCGGCGGCACCTTCGGCACGCTCTTCGGGCGCAGGAAGAAGAAGCGCTAGCTCGCGGCGATGTCGGCGTTGGCTCGCGCGATCTCCGTGCTCTGGCGCGGCGTGCGTGGGCGCAGCAACACGATCGCCAGTAGCACCGCCACCAGCAAGGTGCCGCAGCCGACGGCAAAGCCGAGTCGGTAGCCGCCGGTCAGCGCCACCCGCAGGCTGTCGTGCGCGGCCTCGAGGCTCTTGCTGCGGCCGGTCGCGATCGAGCTGAACACAGCAACGCCGACGGCGGCCGCGAGCTGCAGTGAGACGTTGACGATGCCCGAGCCGAGCCCGGCGTCCTCGTGTGGCACCTCGGACAGCGCGATCGCCAGTAGCGGCGACATCGCGCAGCCCGCCCCGAGTCCGAGCAGCACGTAAGAGGAGACGAGCACCGGCGCGTAGGCGGTATGCGGCGTGACCTGCGAGATCAGGCCGAGCGAGGCCGCCATCAGCAGCAACCCGGCTATCACCATCGTCGCGTTGCCGAAGCGTGCCGCCAGCCGCGTCGTGATCCCGCGCGACATCACGCCGACCACCAGCGTCTGTGGCAGGAACGCCAGGCCGGTGTCGAGCGCCGAGTAGCCGCGGACGCCCTGCAGGTAGAGGGCGCCGAGGAAGAAGGCGGCGAACATGCCGCTGATCAGCGTGCCGCGGACGATGCTCGAGGCGATCAGGCTGCGGATCCGGAACAGCCGCAGCGGCATGATCGGATCCTCCAGGCGCGACTCGAGCGCGACAAAGCCGGCGAGGATCACAACCGCGGCGGCGAGGAAGCCGAGCGTGTGGGCCGAGCCCCAGCCGTATAGCGGCGCCTTGGCGATGGCGTAGACGCCGAGCATCACCCCGGCGGTGACGAGCAGCGAGCCGAGCCAGTCGACGCCCTTGGAAAGGCCGAGGCCGCGGTTCTCGTCGAGCAGCCGGTAGCCGGCGATCAGCGCGAAGATGCCAATCGGCACGTTGACGAAGAAGTCCCAGCGCCAGTTGATGAACTGGGTGAGGATGCCGCCCGCCAGCAGCCCAATCGAACCGCCGCTGACGACGACGAAGATGTACGCGCTCATCGCCTTCGCGCGCTCGGCGGGCTCGCGGAACTCGGTCGAGATGATCGCCAGGATCACCGAGGCGCACGTGGCGCCCGCGACGCCCTGCAGGAAGCGGGCGACGATCAGCACGATCTGGCTGTTGGCGATTCCGCAGATCGCCGAGAACAGCGTGAACAGGGCCACCCCGCTGAGGAACACCTTCTTACGTCCGACGAGGTCGCCGATCCGCCCGGCCAGCAGCAGGAAGCTGCCGAACGAGATCAGGTAGGCGTCCAGCACCCAGGTCAGGTTTGCCTGCGAGAAGCCGAGGTCGTGCTGGATCTTCGGGAGGGCGACGTTGACGACGGTCGAGTCGAGGATGTTCATCAGCTGTGCCAGGCAGACGACCACCAACGCCATCCACTTCCTGCGGTCGGCGTGGTTATGGGCAGCGGCACTGGATCCGCCGGCGGTGGTTGGGGAAGTGCTGTTGGTGGACATGTTGATCACCGTACCAAAGATGATCCTTGATCCAGGGACGATGGCTTTCGTCCCTAGGTCAAGTACTGTCCTGAATCGTTGACGGGTTGCTAGGTTGATTAGCTGAGATGAGCAACGCCTCGGTCCCCAACGAAACAGGGCTTGCTGTCGCCTCTGAGGCGGCGCCCTCGACGCTGGCGTTGGTGACGATGCTGTCGCGCTCGGTCTACCGCACGACCGCGGAGCACGACGGCTCGATGGGCGTGAACCTCAAGCATGTGATCGCCCTCTCCTACCTGCGCGAGCTCGGTGCCGTCGGCCAGAAGTACTTCGGCGGCGTGCTCTGTCTCGACGCCAACAACACGGTGCTGCTGCTCAACGAACTCGAGGCCGAGGGAATGGTGATCCGCCGCCGCGACGAGCAGGATCGCCGCCGGCACGTCGTCGAGGTGACCGAGACCGGGCTCGACGTGTTGACTCAGATCGAGCACAGCATGGTGGAGATCGAGGACGATCTGCTGGCTGCGCTCGGCGGCGAGCAGCGCGCGCAATTCCGCGAACTGCTGCAGCAGGCGCTCTACGGCGAGCGCGGCGTGCTCCGGCGGCTGCCGTCCGAGCACTGACGGTCGTGCGCCTGTGGTCGGGCCGCGGCCGGACCCGGCGGTCCGCGCGCGCCGTGCGTCGCGATCTACGTGAGATACCCGTGCCTGTGCTGGAAGCGGTTGAGCGCCGCGACGAACTTCGCGTTCTCCGGCGTTCCGACGCCGCTGTTGAGCTCCTTCGCCGCTGCCGCGCGGTGCAGGAAGCTGGCGACCGTGCCGGCGTGGCCGAGTTCGTCCTCGTCCGCGGCCCACGCGGCGACAATTCCCGTGGTGTCGGTGTAGTGGCTGCGCTTCTCCTGGGTGAAGGCCTTCATCCACTGGGTGGCGTCGCGAGCGATCGGCGCTGGGTAGTTGCGCGTGACGTCTAATTGCAGCGCAGACGATGTTGTGACGTCGTCGGCGGACGCCGCGCGAGCTCACAGAGCCGCGGCGGTGGCCTGGCTCGCGGCCAGAACCTCGGCGACGGTCGTCGTGCTGAGATCACGCAGCAGCGTTGCGAGCGCGCGGCGGTCGAGCTCCCGCAGGTTTTGCGCAACGCGCCGACCGACCTCGCAGTTGGGATTGGGGGAGTGCACGCCGAGCACGGGATCCTCGCCGTTGACCGCCAGCCACACCTGCGCCAGATCGATCTCCTGCGGCGGGAGCGCGAGCATCCAGCCGCCATGCGCGCCCTGCTGCGCGCGCACCAGCCGGGCGTCGCGCAAGTGGCCGAGTACGCGACGCACGTGCACGGGGCTTGCGGCCGGGCTGATGGCGAGGGCCGCGGAGTCGCGGACCTCGCCTGGCTCTGCCTGGGCCAGCAGCGTCAACAGGTGAACGGCCAGTGAGAACTGGGTGTTGGTCGGCCGTGGCATGGCCCGAGCGTAGCAACTGTAATCAAGTCTGATACAGTTATAAGTGTGCTTGTGTTGATTACAGAAGGAGGTTGAGATGAGCAGGATTGCGATCATCGGCGCCACCGGCTACGCCGGGGGACACATCCAAACGGAGGCGCTCAGCCGTGGCCACGAGGTCATCGCCGTCAGCCGTAACGGCTCCGACTCCGAGACCGCCAATGTCGAGGTGCGCCGCGGATCGATCGAGGACAGCGAGCTGCTCGCGCGGCTGTTCGCCGATGCCGACGTGGTGATCGTCGCGATCCGCTCGACCGCCGACGGCCGGCCGCTGCTGCCCGCCTACGTCGACCAGCTGCTGGCGCTCGCACGTGAGCACGGGACCCGGCTGGGGTTCGTCGGCGGCGCGGCGAGCACGCTCGTCGGCGCCGAGGGCCCGCGGCTGTTCGACACGCCCGAGTTCCCCGAGGCCTACAAGCCCGAGGCCGGCACCCACGCCCGCGTGCTCGAACTGCTGCGCGCCGACGACTCCGACGCCGACTGGTTCTACGTCAGTCCCGGTGCGGTGTTCGGCGCTCACTCCCCGGGGGAGCGGACCGGCAGCTACCGCGTCAGCGACGACGTGCTGCTGACCGACACAGACGGCAACTCGAGCATCGGCGGTGCCGACTTTGCGACGGCGATCGTCGATGAGATCGAGCGCCCGGCGCACCGCCGCGCGCGCTTCCACGTCGCCTACTGAGGGCAGCGTGGAGCACGGGCTCATCCATCCGGCTGCAATCCCGCGGCCCTGACACGGCTCGCTTCAGAGCAGCGAGCGCCGGGTGCCGCCGCAGCCGAGCAGCCCCGGCCCGATGTGGGTCCCGATCACAGGCCCGATCTCTGAGACGAAGACCGGCTCGGTGCCGAAGATCTCGCGGCCGCGCTGCACCAGTGCGACCGCCTGATCGGGGATGTGGGTGTGCTGTACGACCCAGCCATCGCAGCCGTCGGACTTCATCTGCTCGAGCAGCGTCACCAGCCGCTCGAAGGCCCTGCGGCTGGTGCGCACGCGCTCGACGGCGCCGATCTCGGACTCCAGTGAGAGGATCGGCTTGATCTTCAGCGCCGAGCCGAGCCATGCCTGGGCACCGCCGATGCGGCCGCCCTTGCGCAGGTACTCGAGCGTGTCGAGCGAGAAGAGGAACTGCAGATCGGTCCGCGCCGCGCCTGCCTGGGCCACCACCTGCTCCGCCGATGCGCCGCCGCGGATCGCCGCCGCGGCGGCGAGCAGCATCAATCCCTCGGCGCCGCAGGCGGTGGTCGAGTCGACGACGTGTACGCGCTCGGCGACCTCGCCGAGCTGCTCGCGTGCCTGCTCGGCCGAGCGCACGGTGCCCGAGAGCCCGCCCGACAGGTGGAGCGAGACGATCTCGTGCCCGCCGGCGAGCAACGGCTCGTACGTCGCCAGAAAGTCACCGATCGACGGTTGCGAGGTGGTCGGCAGCTCGCCGGCGCGCGCCAGGCTCTCGTAGTAGGAGCCGTAGTCGCTGATCTCGCTCTCGCGCACGGCTTCGCCGTCGCGGTGCACGTAGAGGCTGACCTCGTGAAGCTCGCAGCGCGCCACGAGATCGCGCGGGAGGTAGTGGCAGCAGTCGGTCACCAGGGCAACGGGCATCTCAGCCCGCTGACCCTACAGCAGGTTTTCGATCGAGAGCGGCGCGGGGGCGGCCACCGGCGCGCCCGATGACTGTGCGGGAGCCTGGAGTCCGAGCAGCTTCTGCAGCTCACCGCTCTGATGCATCTCGGTCACGATGTCGCAGCCACCGACGAGCTCGCCGTCGACGAACAGCTGCGGGATCGTCGGCCAGCCGGACAGCGCCGACAGCTCCTGGCGGATGCCCGGGTCGGGCAGGATGTTGACCGCCGCGAACGGCTGGTCGAGTGACTCGAGGATCGCGACCGTGCGGGCGGAGAAGCCGCAGGCCGGCGCCTCGGGAACGCCCTTCATGAAGAGGATCACGGGGTTCTCGGAGATCGCGCTCGCGATTGCCTCGCGCATCGGGTTGCTGCTTGCGTCGCTCATCAGGCCTCCGTTGGGGTGATCTTGAGGGAGAGTGCGTGGATCCGGTCGCCGAGCTCGGCGCCGAACACGTCATAGACAAGCTTGTGCTGAGCGATGCGGCTGAGGCCGGCGAACGCCGCGCCCTCGACCACCGCATCGAAGTGGTGCCCGTCGCCGCTGACGGCGGCACGGGTGCCGGGAATCGCAGCCTCGATCCGATCCTTCAGCTCATCTGGTGAAACGGTCACTGCAAGAAGCGTAGCGAGTGAGCGACCGAAGCTATACTTCCTGAAGCATGATCACTCTCACTGACAAAGGTGCCGAGAAGGTCCAGGAATTCCTCGCCTCTCAGGCTGCCGTCGCCGAGACCGCAGGGCTGCGCGTGGGTGTGCGCGGCGGCGGCTGCTCGGGCTTCCAGTACGCGCTGGCGTTCGACGAGCAGCGCGACGACGACACCGTCTTCGAGGACAAGGGAATCCGCCTGCTGGTGGACCGCGCGAGCCTGCCGTATGTGAAGGGCTCCGTGGTCGACTTCGTCGATGGTCTCCAGGGCGCGGGCTTCAAGGTCGAGAACCCCAATGTGATCGCGGCCTGCGGCTGCGGCTCCTCCTTCCGCGTCGCGGAGGAGGAAGAAGTCTCCGCCGTCTAGGTGCCGCCGACCGCAGGGCCCGCAGCATTCGAGCGGCCTCTGGCTGCCCCTGGCTGCGTCCTCGCTCGGGGCAATATAGCTCGGCATTGCCACTCCCTCCGTTCCTGCCTGCAACAGCCGGCGACCGCTCTCGGTGCCGGCAGGACCCAGGGACTGAGGCACTAACTTGCCGCTGCGGCGCCTGCTGGTGCCCACGAGCGCGGTCTGTGTGGCGCTCATCGCCGCCGCCTGTGGCGGTTCGGGTAGGCGCGTCGCGACGCGTACCTTCACCGGCGTGATCTCGAGCGGCGCGGCCAGGGTGCAGACCAGGACCACCGTGCCTCCGCCGACGCCCGCCGAGATCGAACGGGCGGTGGCGCTGACCGCCACCAAGCCCGGCTTCGCCGCGAAGGTCAGTGCCACGGTCAAGCTGGCGCAGTTGGGTCCCAACGCCGTGACCGCGGTCGGCAACGGCTTCTTCGATCCGCGCTCGGACTCCGGCACGCTCGACCTCGCCGTCGGGCTCCCGGGCCTGCTCTCCCTCGCCGGGCCGCTGCCCACGCAGGTGCGACTGGTCGGCCCCCAGGCCTACGTGCAGGTCCCAGCCGACATCGCCAGGGAGGTCGGGATCTCCGCTGGGTGGCTCGAGGACAGCATCGCGGCGCTCGGCCTGGGCGACACGCTGAGCCCGCCCGACATCCTGCGCGAGGTCGCCCGCGACGCCACCAGGACCGTCGCCGGGCAGCGCGCGCATGTGACGCTCGATCCCGCCACCGGCCTGGTGCGCACGATCGCGCTCAGCTACGCGGTCGCGGGCGGCTATCACGTGCGTGTGCGGCTCACCTTGACCGGCTTTGGCAACCAGACCGCCAGCGCCGCACCGGCAGCGGCCCAGACCAGGGACCTGCGTTCGGCGCTCAAGGCGCTCGGCTTCTGAGAGCCTGTCCATCCGGCCCGGTGGCGTTCGTCGTGGTGACGTGAACGCAGAACCAGTACGGAGGTTGGCCAGTGAAGTTCCTGCAGCTGACCGTCATCGAGAACGGCACCACCGACAAGCAGGACGCAGCGGTGCGTGAAGGCATCCTCGAGTGCGCGAGCCTCGAGCAGGCCATCGAGGTCACGGGGAGGCATCCGAGGTCCGCGAATTCAGAGAATTCTGAGAGTCTGTCCATCATGCGTCATCGCGTTCGTCGTAGGGGCATGAACGCAAATTCCAAGCGGAGGTTGAAGCAATGAAGTTCCTGCAGCTTGTCTGCATCGAGCAGGAGACTACGGACGCGCAGAACGAGATCATGGCGCGCGAGATCTTCCCCTGGGTGGAGGACACGGTCGCGCGGCGGATCAACATCACGGGCAAGCCACTGGCACCGCCCAGCACCGCGAAGACGGTGCGGGTCCGTGACAGGGACAAGCTGATCAGTGACGGCCCGTTCGCCGCCACCAAGGAGTTCATCGGCGGCTTCGACCTGCTCGAATGCGAGGGCATGGAGGAGGCGATCGAGGTCGCCGCAAAGCATCCTGTTGCGTGGTTCAACGCGATCGAGCTGCGCCCGATCATCGACGACGCCTACGTGCCGCACTTCATCGACCCGTCGCGGCTGCAGCAGATGCTGCTCGTTTGCATCAACGGCGCCGCCGAGGCGCCCGAGGTTGAGGACCAGATCATGCGTGACTGCGAGGCGTGGCGGGACGAGATCCAGGCCACCGGGGTCCGCCTGGCGGGCGCGCCGGTCGCCGCCCCCAGCGAGGCCAAGACCGTGCGTGTGCGTGGAGGCGAGACGCTCGTCAGCGACGGTCCCCTCGTGCAGGCCGAGGAGTTCCTGGGCGGCTTTGACCTGCTGAGCTGCGAGACCTTCGAGGAGGCCGTGAGCTGGGCGGCCAAGCACCCGATCGCGCGCTTCCACACGATCGAGGTCCGTAAGTTCGTCGACCTTGCCTCTGTCGCCTAGGACGTCATGAACTATCTGATGCTGATCTACACCGACGGCGTCTCCACACCGGAGATCGACGCCGCCGTGCAGGAGCACACGCCCAGGTGGGTCGAGGAGATGGACGGCCGCGGTGTTCGGCTGATCGGCAACGGGCTGCTTGGACCGGACTCGGCCAAGACGGTACGCGTGCGCGACGGCCAGACGATCGTCACCGACGGCCCATTCGCCGACACCAAGGAATTCATCGGCGGCTTCGACATCATCGAGGCGGAGAACCTCGACCGGGCGATCGAGGTCGCCGCCAAGCATCCGGTCTCGTGGTACTTCGCGATCGAGGTCCGGCCGTTCACGCCGGGCCTCGAGCTTCAGCCAGGCTGGTCCTACGAGGACATGCGCTATCTGCTGATGATGTTCGATGGCACCGACACCCAGCCGCCCGAGACCGAAGCCGAGGTGGTGCGCGACCGCGACCCGTGGCGCGAGCGGGCGGCGGGCGCGCTGGTCGTCGGGCACGGCCTGGAGCACCGCGACAGCGCGACCACGGTCCGCGTCCGCGATGGCCAGATCCTGCTGACCGATGGGCCGTTCGCCGAGACCAAGGAGTTCCTGGCGGGCATAGCCGTGCTCAACACGCCCAGCGAAGCGGAGGCGATCGAGCTGGCGGCCGAGTTCCCACTCGCGCGCTTTCACATGGTCGAGGTCAGGCCGTTCTGGGGCGGATGAGCAGCGGACGCGTCGAGACGGCTGTTCAGCGAGCCTTCAAGGACGAGTGGGGGCGGGTGGTCGCGACGCTCATCCGCCGCACCGGCGACTGGGACCTGGCCGAGGAATGCGCACAGGATGCGTTCACGCAGGCACTCACCAGCTGGGCCAAGGACGGCGTGCCCGCCAAGCCGGGAGCCTGGCTCACGACCGTCGCCGGCAACCGCGCCCTGGATCGCCTGCGGCGCGGCGCCCGCGGCGCCGAGCTGCTCGAGCAGATCGCCCATGACCCGCTGCGCAGCCCCAGCGCCGAAGAGGATCACGAACAGGAGGATGAAGAGGTGATCGAGGACGATCGTCTGCGTCTGATGTTCACGTGCTGCCATCCGGCACTGGCGCTGGAGGCGCGGGTGGCGCTGACCCTGCGCACGCTCGCCGGCCTCAGCACCGCGGAGATCGCGCGTGCGTTCCTGGTGCCAGAGCCGACGATGGCCAAGCGGCTGGTGCGCGCCAAGGCCAAGATCGGCGCGGCGGCGATCCCCTACCGGGTGCCGCCGCCGGAGCTCCTGCCGGAGCGCACCCCGGGCGTGCTGGCGGTGCTTTACCTGCTGTTCAACGAGGGTTACTCGGCCTCATCGGGCGATGAGCTGATCCGCGCGGCGCTGTGCGACGAAGCGATCCGGCTCGCGCGCGTGCTCTGCGAGCTGATGCCCGAGGAGCCGGAGGCCGAGGCGTTGCTGGCGCTGATGCTGCTGCAGCACTCCCGGCGCGACGCGCGTGTGGATGCGGGCGGCTACCTGATCACGCTCGAGGACCAGGACCGCGAGCGCTGGCATCACGACGAGATCGCCGAGGCCGAGCGCATTCTCGGCGGGGCCCCCGCCGTGGCAGAGGGTTGGTGGCCGGAAGCAGGTCTCGGCAGCTACCGCGTCCAGGCCGAGATCGCCCGGTGCCATGCACAGCCGCAGACCGATTGGGTGCGCATCCGCGATCTCTACACGCTGCTCGCGCAGAGCACCAGCTCGCCGGTGGTGCAGCTCAACCTGGCGGTCGCGGTGGCGATGGCCGGCGACCTCGAGGCCGGGCTGACGCTGGTCGACGAGCTCGCCCAGCGGGGCGAGCTCGCCTCCTATCACCTGCTCGCCGCCACGCGGGCCGACCTGCTGCGCCGCCGCGGCGAGCTCACCCAGGCCGCCGCCGAGTACCAGCGCGCGCTCGCGCTGGCGCCCTCCGAGGCCGAGCGCCGCTTCCTTCAGGGCCGCATCTCCGAGATGCGGGCCCGGTAGCCGCCGGCCCAAGCAGCTCAAACCGCACATTCGCGCACGCCCCTCGCGTTTCTGCGAAAAAGGTGCGATTTTCGGGACGCATTGGCATTTTCGGCGCCGGCGCCGCCGTTTATGCGGAATTTGCCGCCGCGGCGAGGGGGTCGGGCTCGTTGTCGAGTGAGCGCCACAGATACCTGCACGCGAGCGTGCGGTGCGGGCGCCAGCAGGCGGCGATCTCCTCCATCGCCGGTGCCGGCGGGAGCGCCGCGAGCCCGTAGATCTCCATCATCGCCTTGCGGATCCCGAGGTCACCGACGGCCAGCACGTCGGGGCGGTTCAGGTGGAACATCAGGAACATGTGCGCGCTCCAGGTGCCGATGCCCTTGACGGCCGTGAGCTCGGCTATCACCTCGTCGTCGGGCAGCGTGTCGAGCCGCTCGAGCTCGAGCGAGCCATCGATCACGTGCTCGGCCAGCGAGCGCAGGAACATCACCTTCGCGCGTGAAAGCCCGACCGCGCGCAGCTGCTCGGGGTCATCGTCGAGGATCTCCCTCGGTGTCGGCTCGCGCCCGCCGAAGCGCTCGGCCAGCCGGCGGTAGATCGCGGCCGCCGCCTTGGTCGAGAGCTGCTGGCCGACGATTGCGCGCACGAGCGCGCCGTAGTGCTGGCGCTGGCCGCCCTCGCGGCGATCGTGGAGGCCGCCGGGACCGAAGCGGTCGATCAGCGCGCCGAGGAGCGGGTCGGCGGCCCGGAGATGCGCGAGGGCAACCCGATCGGCGCTCACGCCGAGGCGCGCAGCGCGGTGCCGTCGAGCGCACCGAGCGCGCGCTCGAGCGACATCGTCACGCATGTGAACGTCGGCGTGTCACGCAGTGTGTAGGCGCTCGACTCGGAGGTGCGCAGCTTCTGTACCAGGTCGAGGAAGTCAGCCGGGTTGTCGGACTCGAAGGCGACCACGAACTCCTGGTCGTCGAGCCCGAACGAGTAACTGGTGTTGAGGTCCACGCTCGGGAACTCCCTGCCGATGCGGATGTGCTCCTGCATGATCCGCCAGCGCTCCTCGGCCGACAGCGCGTACCAGGCGCGGGTCTTCACGAAGGGGTAGACGAACAGGTACTTGCCGTGCGCGGGGCGGACCTCGAGGCGCGACTCCTCGGAGTACTCCGAGGGCTTGGTCATCGCCAGGAGCGAGTACGGGACCCGGCTCCACTTCATCAGCCCGCTCTGCTGCAGGACGACGTGGAACTCGTGGATGCGTTCGAGGTTCTCGGCCTGCGAGAGGATCAGCATGTCGGCGTCACCGCGCGTGCCGACCAGCGAGAAGGCGCGCAGCAGGTGGTCCTCACCGAAGTCCTCACAGGCGGCGATGAACTCGCGCTTGTGCTCGTCCCGCTCCTCGTCGGGCAGTCGCCGCCAGGCGGGATCGACCTGCAGGAACGTGTACTTGACGAAATGGCGCTTCTTCATCCCCTCGAATCATGGCAGCTCGCGGCATCGCTGCGCACGGCAGCTGCGGTCAGCCCCGCGCGACGGCATGTGACGCTCGTCACATGACCGGCTATAGTCAGCGCCCGTCGGGGTAGCCTAGGGCGAGTCCGACGGCGCTCTGAGGAGAGAAAAGATGTTTCGTAGTGCCCACCGTGGGCCGGCCGCATTGAGGGATGCGTTGCCGGCCCGCGTTGCGGTCGCGGCCGCCTTCCTGTTCAGTTTCTGCATGCTCGCGGCCTCCTCGCGGGCCGCCACGACCGGTACGTCGATCACGTGCCGGCCCTACACCGGGACCCCGTGCCTGTTCCCGTTCCCGGACAACCGGCTGACCAAGGCGGGCAAGGGCAGTGCCACGGGGATCGAGCTGAACCTGCCGCAGGGGGCGATGCCGACCAGCGCGGCCGGAACCCAGATCAGCGCCACCCCGTATGACCAGAACGACGGCTTCAGCCCGGGCAGCGCGATCCTGCTGCACATCCCGCAGCTGGAGACGCAGGCGGCGCTGAACAAAACGCATGCGGTCGGCCTCCTGAAGATGGCCGCCTACGGGTCGAGGGCCGCGCCGATCATGGTGATCGACGAGAAGACCGGCCGGCGGCAGATGATCTATACGCAGCTCGACGCCAACGCCACCTCGGCGGCAACGACCAATCTGATGATCCTGCCCGGCGCGAGCTGGCAGGACGGCCACACCTACATCGTCGTGCTGCGCAACCTGCGCAACGCCCGCGGGCGCCTGATCAGCGCGCCCGCATGGTTTGAGAAGCTGCGCGACGGCAAGCGCCTGCCGGCGGCCGAGCGCTCGCAGGCAACGCGCTACAAGAAGATCTTCAAGATCCTCAAGAAGGCCAAGGTCGCGCAGAGCAAGACGCTCTACGCGGCCTGGAACTTCACCGTCGCGTCGGCCAAGAACCTCAGCGGGCGCCTGCTGGGCATCCGCAACGGGGCCTTCGCCGAGCTTGGCGACGCCAGCCTCGGTGACGGTCAGGTGTCGGGCAGCGCGCCCGCCTTCACCATGACCAGCGACGTCACAAAGACCTTCGCCGACGGCAAGAGCGGCAATGTCGTGATCGGCACCTATCAGGTGCCGTGCTACCTGCAGACCTGCGGTGACTCCGCCACCACCGGCTTCAGCTACAGCTCCGGCGGCCTCTACGCGACACCAGTGCAGGCACCCGGCAACGTCGGCACCGCCGGCTTCGAGTGCGTGATCCCGTCGAGCGCAACGCCCGCCAACCAGGCCCGAATCGTCACCTACGGACACGGTCTGCTGGGCGGCATGGACGAGGTCACCGACGACCCGATCACGACCTTGGCCACCACCTACAACATGGTCGTGTGCGCCACCAACTGGTGGGGCCTGGCGGCACCGGATCAGAACTTCGACACCCAGGCCGTGTCGAACCTGAACCTCTTCCCGTTCATGGTCGACCGCCTCCAGCAGGGCGTGCTCAACGCGCTGCTGCTCGGCCGCCTGATGGACAACCCGCAGGGCTTCGCCTCCGACCCGCACTTCCAGCAGGGCGGCCAGTCGGTCATCAACACCGGCGAGCTCTATTACGACGGCAATAGCCAGGGCGGGATCTTCGGCGGCATCACGACCGCCGTCTCACCGGACATCCGCCGTGCGGTGCTCGGCGTGACCGGGGAGGACTACTCCAACTCGCTGGTGCAGCGCTCGACCGACTTCGGCGCGCCGGCGACCGTTGGGACGTTCTCATGGCTGCTCTGGCAGGGATACGCCACCGACAACAACTCCGGGATCTACACGCTGACGCTGGATCTGATGGATCAACTCTGGGACCGCGCCGACCCCGTGGGCTACGTCGAGGGGCTGGGGGCGACGGCGTTCGCCAACACCCCGACCCACTCGGTACTGATGCAGATCGCCTACGGCGATCACCAGGTCAGCATGTACTCGGGCGCGGCCGAGGCGCGCTCGATCGGCGCCGACGCCTATGAGCCGGGCGGCACCCCGGGCTCGGCGCTGACGCCCGGCGGCGGACGCAGCGCCAACTTCAACCTGTTCTACGGCCTGAAGCCGGCGCCGACAGACGGCTCCTACGCAGGCTCCGTGATCGAGGTCTGGGACAGCGGGCCCGGGCACACGCTCAACCCGCCGGTCGCGAACCTGGCGCCGACCGACAGCGCGACCAACCTGGATCCGCACGGCGACCCGCGCGCGACCCCACTGGCACAGCAGCAGATCTCCGAATATCTGGAGCCGACCGGCAGCTTCCGGAACGTCTGCGCCGGAGCGCCCTGCCACAGCTACGACTACACGCCGTAGCGGCCGCGCCGGGCGTCAACCACAGCGCCTGCAGTAGGGCTGCCGTCCAGCGGGACGGCAGCCCGCAGGCACCCATTTTCCCCAGTACTTACCGGTAACGGACGGGCCTTCGGTAACATTTGCGCAATGCGGATCGCGCTCGTCTCCCCGTATTCGTGGTCCTACCCGGGGGGTGTGACGAGGCACATCGAGGCGCTGGCCGAGCAGTACCTCGCCGCCGGTCATGACGTGCGCGTGCTGGCGCCGCACGATCCGCCGGACCTGACCTCGACGGTGATGCACCGTGGCGCCCGTCCGCAGCACCTCAGCGAGCCCGGCTACCTGGTCCCGCTCGGGCGCACGGTCGGGTTCAAGGCCAACGGCGCCGTATCGAATGTGCTGTTCGGTCCCAGCGGCATCGCCAAGCTCTCCCGCGAGCTCGGCAACGGTCGCTACGACGTCGTTCACATCCACGAGCCGGTCGCACCGATGGTCGGCTGGGTCGCGACCCTGCCCTTCGGTGTGCCGCTCGTCGGCACCTTCCACTCGTACTCGGCCAGGCGCCTGCCGAACGTGGTCGCCAACGCCTTCGGCGGCACCCAGGTGCTCAACCGGCTGCGGGTGCGTGTGGCCGTCTCGGAGGCCGCGGCCTGGACCGGAAAGCGCTGGTACGGCGGGCGTTACCGGGTGATCCCAAACGGCGTGCACCTCGACCAGGACGCGCTCGATCAGGCGCTCGCTCGGCGGCCGACCGACCCCACGCTGAAGATCGTCTTCGTCGGCCAGGCGGTCGAGCGCAAGGGTCTGCCGCTGCTGCTGCGCGCCTTCGAGGCGCTGCGCGAGCACATCCCCACCGAGCTGACCGTGATCGGCCCGAGCGAGGCCGAGCTGGCACCGCTGCTGATCGACGCGCGCGGCGTGCGGGTGCTCGGCAAGGTCGATGACGAGACCAAGCGGCGTGAGCTGCTGGCCGCCGACGTGCTGGCCGCGCCCTCACTGGGCGGCGAGAGCTTCGGCATGGTCCTGACCGAGGCTTTCGCCTCCGGCACGACGGTGATCGCCTCCGACATCGCCGGCTATCGCGACGTCGTCAGCGACGGCGTCGATGGCCTGCTGGTGCCGCCGGCCGACCCGCAATCGCTGGCAGAGACGCTGCGCGACCTCTACTACGAGCCCGAGCGCCGCCGCCAGCTCGCGCAGACGGCCGCCGCCAAGGCGCAGCGCTTTGCCTGGGAGCATGTGGCACTCGAGGTGATGGAGTCCTACAAGGACGCGATCGCGATGCCCGAGCCCGAGGGCACGATGCAGACCGTGGGCGTGCGCACCGGCTTCGTGCCCGCCGACCTGCAGCCGCGGGTCAAGGCGCAGCGACTCGAGAGCCTCGAAAAGCCGCTCGCGATCGAGACCTCGCGGCGCAGCCTGCTCGGGCACGTGCGGCGCGCGGCGATGGCCGCCTTCACGCTTGGCATGGTTGCGCTCGCCTATCTGGCGCTGAAGAAGATCGGGATCGCCAGCATCGGCCAGACGCTGATCAACTCGGAGCCATCGTACGTGCTGCTCGGCCTCGCGACGATGTGCATGGCGATGGTGATGCGTGGCTTCTCCTGGCACGCGATCCTGCAGGCGGCGCTGCCGAAGGCAGGGATCCGGCTGGGCGACGCGATCCGCGGCACCATGATCGGCGTCCTCATGTCCTCGACGCTCCCCGCACGCTTGGGCGAGCCCTCGCGTGCGCTGATCATCGCCCGCCGCACCGGGCGCCCGCGCGACACGCTGCCCGTGGTTCTGGGCACCGTCGTCTCGCAGACGATCCTCAACATCGTGGCGCTGATCGTGCTCGGCGTGATCATGTTCTCCTCGGTCGACTTCTTCTCCGGCCATCAGAACGTGCTGCTGATCGCCGCGGTGGCGCCGGCGGCACTGCTCGCGTTCGTAATCATCGCCCCGATCGTGCTGCGACTCGGGACCGGCAGCAAGCGCTTCAGCCGGGCGCAGAACGGACTGCAGAAGGCGCAGCGTGCGCTCGGGCGCGTGCGCGTCGGCCTGGTGGTCTTCACCAAGCCGCGGCACGGCACCGAGGCCACCGTCACACAACTGCTGGCATGGGCGCTGCAGAGCGTCTCGTGCTTCTTCCTGCTGATGGCGCTCGGCCTGAGCGGCGGCCACCATCACATCGGCTTCGCCGCCGCCGCGGCGGTGCTGTTCGCCGTCAACATCACTGCGGTACTGCCGGCCACGCCGGCCAACCTCGGCGTCTTCCAGGCGGCCTGCGCGACCGTGTTGCACTCCGGCTGGCATGTCGGCTGGGGCACGGGTGTCGCCTACGGCGTGATCCTGCAGGCCGTCGAGGTCGCGACCGCGATCCTGATGGGCATGCCTGCGCTGCTGCGCGAGGGCATGTCCTGGCGTGAGGTGCGCCTGCGGGCCATGCACTCGACGCCGATCAAGCTGCCACCGCGGCCGGCCGCCAAGGCCGATCGCGTGGGCGCCACCGACGCCGGCTAGGCGGCGAATGCCCCGCCTTTACCCGACGCCGCCGAGCGCACGGCTCAAGGCGGCTTTGTCGTAGTCCGCCATGGCGCACGGGCGCGTGCTCAGAAGTACGCGGGGGTCATTGAATGGCGTTTCACATCGACTAATCTCGCCAATGTGCAAGGCATCAATGTGATCTTCGACGAGGCTCACAGCGAGGCGTGGACGATCCGTCCTGAGCTGGCGGGGCAGATGCAGCCGGTACATCCGGCGGACGCCTCCTACGCGCGCGCTGCGGAGCTGCTCAGCGGCCACGCCTTCAGCGTCGCCGCCAACACCGACGCGCTCGACAGCGGCGTCCTGCGCGACTGCGACCTGCTCGTGATCGCCCACCCCTCGGACCCGCGCTGGGAGCGCACCACCGGCATCGGCACGCCAGAGCTCAGCCCCACCGAGCAGGAGGCGATCGAAGCCTTCGTGCTCGGCGGCGGTGGCCTGATCGTGCTCGGTGAGACCGAGCAGGACAAGTACGGCAACAACGTCAACGAGCTGCTCGCGCGCTTCGACCTGCGCCTGCGCAACGACACCGTCCAGGACTATGAGCACTGCCACGGCGCCCCAAGCTGGATCCATGGCGAGCTCGTGGAAGGCGGCCGCGGTAGCGGCGGCGACCTGCTGGCCGGCGTCAGTGCCGCCTGCTTCTACCGCACCACCACGATCGAGAGCCGCAACGGCGCGCGCGTGCTGGCGCGCACGCACCGCTCGGCCTCGGTCCCTGGCGCGCCGCTGATCGTCGCCTCCGAGCACGGCGATGGCCGCGTGGTGGTACTCGGCGACTCCGACCTCTTCGGCGACGATTGCATCGGCTCGCTCGATCACGCCACGCTGTGGTTGAACCTGGTCAACTGGGCGTCCCGGCGGGCGGTTCGGGGGTGGGCGGGCGGCCCCGAATCTGCGCCGGTCCGGGTTGCGTTCGATGCGGCTCACACGGACTCCGGCGACCAGCTGATGAGCGATGTCGGGGTTCTGATCGACGCCACAAACGCACTGGCTGAGCTGCAGGCGCCCGACGGGGCGCTGCATGAGAACGCCGACCGGGGAGAGGCCGCCTCCCGTGTGGAGGCTGTTGCCGCCGCCCTGAGGGTGCTCTCCGCTTTCCCGAATCTGGGTGCGTCGATCGAGGACCTGCGGGCCTGGGCCGAGGGCGGCTACGGAAAGCCTGACTTCACGCACTCGCTGGCGGCCTTCCGGCCCGAGCAGGGCCGTGAGGACGGCCGCATGCATCTTGCCTTCTTCCCGATGTACAAGCAGAACGGCTCGCCCGACACCTGCTTTGAGGCGGTGCTCGTGCGCGTCCCGTGGCCCGACTGGATCGCGGAGCTCGAGGCGACTCGTTACGACAACCCCAAGTTCGTGCCCGTCGAGCTGGTCGCCGCCACCCGCGGTTACGACAGCGAGTGCGCGGTGCTGTTCCCCGAGCAGGTCGCCGTCGCCGAGCGCCAGCCCAATAACTTCGGCGCGATCTTCTGCGACCGCGAGTCCGCGCGGCTGCGCCGCGTGGCAACCGCCGCCGCCGACCTGCTGCAGATCAACCTGCCCCCCGATGCCGCGCGGTTGCTGTCGGACCCTGAGACCTCCAAGCAGTCATACATCCTCTGGGACCTGATCCATGACCGTGCGCACAGCCACGGCGACCTGCCGTTCGATCCGTTCATGGTGCGCCAGCGCGCGCCGTACTGGATGTACTCGCTCGAGGAACTGCGCTGCGATCTGACGGCCTTCGGTGAGGCGGTGACGCTCGAGTCCGAGGGCCTGGCCGTTGCCCGCAACGTCCAGTACGCGATCCTCTTCGACCGCCTGCTGCGCTTCCCGATCACCGGGCCGCGGGTCCGCAACTACGACGGCCTCGGTGGTCAGCTGCTGTTCGCCTACCTGCACTCGGGCGACTACCTGCGCTGGACCGACAACCGCCTGACCTTCGAATGGGACCGCGTCGCCGAGGGCGTGATCGCGCTGCGCGACGAGGTCTATGCGCTCTACCGCTCGGGCATCGATCGCACCAAGCTGCGGCATTGGGCGGCCGCGCATGACCTGGTCGCGCGCTTCGTCCCGCCCGCCACCGGTTCGCACTGGGTCGCCGGCACGCGCGAGTTCGACGAGGTTCCCGATCCGCGGCCGTACTGCGACGAGGTGCTGCCGGACGAGTTCCCGCTCTCGATCTTCTACACCGCTCTGCAGGGCGCGCTCGTCCCAGCGTGACGACGACAGGCGCCAAACGCGGGTTCGCGTCCGACAACGCGGCCACGGTGCATCCGCGCGTGCTCGAGGCGATCGCCGCGGCCAACTCCGGCCACGCCTTTGGCTACGGTCACGATCCCTACACGCGGGCGGTAGAGCGCCGCCTTGCGGCGGCGCTCGGAGCCCCGCAGGCGTCCGTCTTCTTCGTGTTCAACGGCTCGGGCGCGAACGTGCTATCGCTGCGCGCCGCGCTGCGACCCTGGGAGGCGGCGATCGTCTCCCAGAACGCGCACCTGCAGACCGACGAGGCTGGTGCGCCCGAGGCGGTCGCCGGCGTCAAGCTGCTCGTGGCCGAGACCGTCGACGGCCGCGTCACGCTCGACGGTGTCCGCCGCCTGATCGAGAAGCCCAACGACGAGCACGCGGTCAGGCCCAGGATCCTGTCGCTGACGCAGGCGACCGAGCTCGGCACCCTGTACTCGCTCGATGAGCTGCGCGCCCTGGGTGACCTGGCGCACTCAAGCGGCCTGCGCGTGCACGTCGACGGGGCGCGCTTTGCCAACGCCGCCGCGGCGCTGCGTGTCTCGCTGGCCGAGTTGGTGGAGGCCGCCGGCATCGACCTGCTCTCCTTCGGCGGCACCAAGAACGGCCTGATGGTCGGAGAGGCGGTGGTCGTCTTCGACCCCGAGCTCGTCTCCGGCATGCTGCACCTGCGCAAGCAGACGCTGCAGCTGGCCTCGAAGATGCGCTTCATCGCTGCTCAGTTCGACGGCCTGCTGCAGGATGACCTCTGGCTGCAGAACGCGACCCACGCCAATGCGATGGCAGAGCGGCTGTGCGACGCCGTCTCGGGCGTCGAGGGAGTCGTCTTGACGCGGCGGCCGGTCGCGAACGCGCTGTTCGCGATCATCGCGCCCGATGTGCGCGCGCGGCTCCAGCAGGAGTTCGACTTCTACGAGTGGGACCACGTCACCGGTGAGGTCCGCTGGATGTGCTCCTGGGACACCACCGAGGCCGACATCGACGCCTTCGCGAGCGCCGTGCGCGCTGCCGTCGCCGCTTTCTGACGGATCTGGTTGCCCCGGGTCACCTGGGTAGGCCAAAGAGGGTGCCCACTGCGGACAGATCGTCGCGGCGCGACCCTGACTGAAATGGCCGGCAGCACCTTCAAAGAAGGCACCTCGGTGCGGCCACATCAACGGAACTCAAAAGTTGCGGTCAGGTCAGGAACTTTTGACGTCCTCAATTGCTGACAGCTCCCGCTGCCGGATCGGTGCCGGGGTAGTTCAGGACCAACGAAGCTCGCGACACCGCGTTACGGCGTGTACCACGGAGCTGTCGGTCCACCGAATCGGTGACCGCGGCGCCGTAGTTCGTGGTGCGCATTCGGGGCCCAGCAGGTCGGGTTGGGCGTACATGACCACCGGACTGAGAAAGCTCGAGATAGCCATGGACATCAGGGGTGAGACGCGGGTGCACGCCCGCTCTGCAACTCGGCAAGCAGCAAACAGCGAGCACACCGCACGGAGCGAGCACACCGCACGGACGCGCGGTGACAGAAAGCGGGAGCGCAGGGACTATCGGAACCGCCCGACGGTCACGGCTGTGATCCCCACGCTGAATGAGGCGGAGAACCTCCCGCACGTGCTGCGCAAGCTGCCGAGCGGAGTCAATGAGTTGATCGTCGTCGACGGACACTCGACCGACGCCACCGTGCAGGTGGCCCAGGAGATGAGGCCCGACGCGCGCGTCGTGCTGCAGGACAAGGATGGCAAGGGCAATGCCCTGGCCTGCGGTTTCGCGGCGGCCAAGGGCGACATCATCGTCACCGTGGACGCCGACGGCTCGACCGATCCGTCGGAGATCCCGAACTTCATCGCTCCGTTGATCGACGGTGCCGACTTCGTCAAGGGCTCACGCTACATGGACGGCGGCGGCAGCACCGACATCACCAAGGTGCGCAGCGCCGGCAACCGGGCACTCGGCGCGAGTGTGAATCTGCTGTTCGGGACGCGCTACACGGATCTTTGCTACGGCTTCAACGCCTTCTGGCGCTGGTGCCTGCCCAAGCTGCACGTCACCTGTGAGGGCTTCGAGGTCGAGACCGTGATCAACGTGCGCGCCGCCAAGGCCGGCCTCGCCGTGGTCGAGGTCCCGAGCTACGAGCACGACCGCATCCACGGCCTCAGCAACCTCAGTGCCTGGCGCGATGGCCGGCGCGTGCTGCGGGCGATCCTCAGGGAGCGCTTCTCACGGCTGCCGCCGCCCTCGGACCAGTGGAAGCCCGAGTTTGCGGAGGTTGCAGGCTCGGTGATGCGGCCGACCGCCGCTTTGCCTCCGGCTCCGGCGGGTAATCGTGGTGAGCAGAACGGTCGCGCCGTGAGCCCGGACCCTGCATCCGCGGCGCGCGCGCTGGCCTGAAAGAGAGGACACCGTGGCGATTGCAGTCACCAAAACGACTCCGATGACCGAATCCGCCGTCGATCTCGCGGCGCGGATCGGTGTAGAGGTCGCAGGCCCCGCGGCCGCGGAAGTGGACGTCGAGGCGCGGTTCCCGCACGAGGCCGCGACAGCTTTCCGTGAGACGGGGCTGTTGTCGGCGATGGTCCCGCGGGAGCTTGGCGGCGGCGGCTTGCAAGCATCGGAGATGGCCGCCGCGGTACGCGCACTCGCGCGGCATTGCTGCTCGAGTGCGCTCGTGCTGGCGATGCACAGCATGGAGATCTCGAACCTCGCGCGACACGGGACCACCGAGCCGCTGCAGGAGCTGCAGAGGGAGATCGTGGCGGAGCAGCTGCTCGTCGCCAACGCCAACAGCGAGGTGGGCACCGGTGGCGATGTGAGCCGTAGCGTCTGCGCGCTCGAGCGCGAAAGCGGTCGCATCACGCTGCGCAAGGAGGCGCTCGCGATCTCCTACGGCGAGTACGCGGATCTGATCACGGCGACCGCACGCCGTACCCCTGAGAGCGAGCCCGGCGACCAGGCCCAGGTGATCCTGCGCCGGCCGCAGCTCGAGCCGCGCTCGGACTGGGACGCGCTGGGCTTGCGCGGCACCTGCAGCCGCGCCTTCCTGCTGACCGCCGTGGTTGATGAGGACCTGATCTACCCGGTTCCCTTCTCGATGATCGGCAGCGCCGGTGGCCTGCAGGCGCAGCTGCTGTTCCTGAGCGCCGTCTGGGTCGGGCTGGCGGAGGCGTCGGCGCAGAAGGCCCACGCCTACGTACGCGCCGCCTCGCGGCGCAAGCCGGAGGAGACGCCGAAGTCGGCGCTGCGGCTGGCCGAGCTCGCGGCCGTGCTCGATCAGGACCGTGCGCTGCTGGAGACGGTGGCGCGCGCCGTCGATGCCGCTGACGCCGGCAGCATCGATGATCCGGCGCTGCTGGCGTCGCTACGCACGCTGAAGATCTCGACGTCACGCACGGGCGTGGACATCGCCCGGCGCGCGCTCGAGATCTGCGGCATCGCGGGCTACCAGCGCACCTCTGAGTTCAGTCTCGACCGGCTACTGCGCGACGCGCACGGCGGCCTGGTGATGGTCAGCAACGACCGCTACCTGTGGGCCAACGCCGACATGCTCAGGTTGCGCAAGGGAATGTGAGCGGGCCGAGTGCCAGCCGAGCGCTCACGCCGCCCCACGCTCGCGCTCGTCTACCACCCGGCCTCGTTCTCGGTCTTTCAGCTGATGGAGGCCGCCAGCGAGCTTTGCTCGCTGGCCTGGGTGGTGGACGGCGCTGTCGATGACGAGGCCGACGCCGCCCGGGTCCTGCGCAGGTTTGGGACGGTGGTCGACGTCACGGGCTTGAATAGCGAGCAGGCGGCAGACGCATTGTCGGAGCTCAGCCCGGACGGGATCATCAGCTTCAAGGACAAGCGCATGCGGTTCACGGCGGAGCTGGCCGGGCAGCTTGGGCTGCCGTTTCACTCGCCGCTTGTTGCGAGCCGCCTGACCGACAAGTTCGCCCAGCGCGAGGCACTGCGCGATGGGGGCGTGCCGGTCCCGGGCTTTCAGACCGTCCCGCGTGGGGAGGACCCATCGTTCTGGGAGGCCTTCACCACCGCCTCCAGCTTCCCGGCGGTGCTGAAGCCGCGGCTCGACAACGAGGGCAGCAGGGACACGGTGCTGGTCGGCTCGTTCGAGGAGCTCCGCGAGCAGACGGCGCGCACCAATGGCACCGAGTTCGTGCTCGAGGAATACCTCGGCGACCGCAGCGCCGGCGTCCGCTCGTGCTTCGCGGACTATGTGTCGGTCGAGAGCGTCGTCAGCCATGGACAGATTAGCCACATCGCTGTGACCGGGCGCTTCCCGCCGGCCGCGCCGTTCCGCGAGTCGGGCTTCTTCATCGAGGCCGAGCTCGGTGCCGCCGATCGCCGCGCGGCGCTGGAGACGGCAACGGCCGCGCTCGAGGCGATCGCGATCGAGACCGGCTGCTGCCATACCGAGATCAAGTTCACCCCGCGGGGCGCGCGCGTGATCGAGGTCAACGGCCGCATCGGCGGGGGCGTGCCCGAGATGCTCGCCGACATCACGGACATGGAACTGCTGGGGGTGGCGATGCGCGTCGCGCTCGGTGAGGAGGTCCACTACCAGCGGCCGCTCGAACCCGAGCGCATCGGCTTCCTGTTCTATGTTCACGCGCCCGCCTCGATGCGGAAGGTGACGGGCGTCGCGGGGCTCGATCGGCTCTGCCAGGACCCGCGGGTGACGGAGGGCATCCTCAGCCGCGGGCCGGGACAGAGGGTCGACTGGCGCGAGGGCAATCACGGCTATGTCTTCTCGCTCCGGGGCACCGTCGCCGACTACGACGAGCTCGAGGAGATCGACCAGTTGGTGCATTCCGAAGTCCAGATCAGCGGCGAGTGAATGGAGCTGAGTTGGATTTCTCATTGAGCGCAGAGCAGCGCGACCTCAAAGAGGGCGCGGCCGCCTTCGCGCGGGGCGAGCTGAACCAGGACCTGTCTGCACGGGAACGCGGCAACGAGTTCTCCCGCGAGGCCTGGCAGGCATGTGCCCGCTTCGGGATCCAGGCGTTGCCGATCCCCACGGAACTCGGCGGTGGTGGTGCCGACATCCTGACGACGGTGGTGGTCATGGAGGGCCTCGGATACGGCACCTACGACAACGGTCTGATCTTCTCGCTCAACGCGCAGCTTTGGAGTGTCGAGCTTCCGCTGGTGAAGTTCGGGACGCCGAGCCAGCGGCAGGCGTATCTGCCCGGGTTGATGTCGGGAGAGCTGATCGCCGTACACGCGATGACCGAGTCCGAGTCCGGCTCGGACGCCTTCAGCATGCGCACGCGTGCGGAGAGCCGGGACGGCGGCTACGTGCTGACCGGGACCAAGCAGTACGTCACCAACGCTCCGGTCGCCGACATCATGCTGGTATTCGCCGCGCATCCGGGCCGGCCGCCGATGTCCGGCATCTCGGCGTTCCTGATCGAGAAGGGGACCCCCGGCCTGACGGTCACCCGTCATATGGACAAGATGGGGTTGCGGACATCGCCGATGGCGGAGGTCGTGCTCGACAAGTGCGTCGTTCCGGCGGAGAACCGGCTGGGCCCCGAGGGCGCCGGAATCTCGATCTTCAACTCCACGATGGTCTGGGAACGCAGCTGCATCCTCGCCGGCGCGCTCGGCTCGATGCAGCGCCAGCTGGAGGCGTCGGTGACCTACGCACGTGAGCGCAAGCAGTTCGGTGAGCCGATCGGCAATTTCCAGGCGGTGGCCGGCAAGGTCGCCGACATGTACCTAAGGCTCGAGGCCGCGCGGCTGCTGGTCTACCAGGCGGCGTGGCTCGGTCAGCAGGGCGCGGCTGCCACCGCGCAGGCGGCCGCGGCAAAGCTCTTCACGAGCGAGGCATGGGTCGCCTCGAGCCTGGATGCCGTCCAGCTCCACGGGGCCTACGGCTACATGAGCGAGAGCGGGATCGAACGCGACCTGCGCGATGCCGTCGCGAGCACCATCTACTCGGGGACCTCCGAGATCCAGCGCGTGATCCTGGCCCGGATGCTGGGGCTCTGATGGCGTACCTGCTGCAGGACTTGCTGAGCGACTCGGCGCGACGACGGCCCGACGGGGTCGCCGTGGACGCCGAGGACCGGTCACTCACGTATGCGGAGCTGGAGCGGCTGAGCGATCAGCTGGCGCGCGCTCTGCGTTCCAGGGGCGTGCAGCGCGGCGATCGTGTCGGGATCCTGGCGCCGAAGGCGGCGGCGTCGGTCATCGCCGTGTTCGCGGCGCTGAAGTCCGGTGCCTGCTACGTCCCGCTCGACCCTGCGAGCCCCGACGAACGCCTGGAGTTGATCATCGCCGACAGCGAGATCGCGGTTCTGCTGGCGGGTCACGCGACCGCGGCCCGGGCGGTGGGCATCGTCGGCTCCGCCCCGCGGCGCGGCCGCGCCTCGCGGCCCGCCTCCCATTCGCAACGTGGCTCCGCCCCGGAGCGCCGCTCAGTGATCGTGGTGGATCCGCGCCCCGGCCCCCGTGATGCACCGCTATCTCCACCGGATGACCTCGGATCCGGGACGGAGGTGGTGACCTGGAGCGCCACGCTTGCCGAGCACGGCGATGCGCTGCCCGCGACCGGGGCGGCGGACACCGACCTCGCGTACATCCTCTACACCTCAGGATCGACCGGCGTCCCGAAGGGCGTGATGATCTCGCACCGCGCCTCCCTCACGTTCGTGGACTGGGCCGCCTCCTGTGCCGAGCTCGAGGAACGGGACCGGGTCTGCAGTCCAGCCCCTCTGCACTTCGACCTCTCGGTCTTCGACATCTTCGCCTCTTGCAGCGCTGCCGCCACGATGGTGGTGCTGCCACCGCGCACATCGATGTTTCCCGTACGTCTCGCCGAGTGGATCCAGCAGCAGCGGATCTCGGTCTGGTACTCCGTGCCCTCGATCCTGACGCTGCTGGCGACCCACGGAAAGCTGAGCAGGTTCGACCTCTCGCGCTTGCGGGCGCTGATCTTCGCCGGCGAGGTGTTCCCGGCCAAGTACCTCACGATGCTGCTCGGGCAGCTGCCCGATGCGCGCTTTCTCAACTGGTATGGACCGACCGAAACGAACGTCTGTAGCTGGTACGAGCTGCCGCGCGGCACCTCCTCGCTGACCGCTCCTGTCCCGATCGGCAAGGCGTGCGCGAACGTCGATGCATTCGCTGTGACGGATGATGGCCACCGCGTGTCGGCCACGGGCCAGCAGGGCGAGCTGTTCGTTTCCGGTCCGGGCCTGATGTCGGGGTACTGGGGGCAGCCCGAGAAGACCCGCGAGGCGCTGGTTGCCAACCCGCTCGCGGACGCCCCCGCAGAGCTCGTCTATAGAACGGGCGACATGGTGAGCTTGGACGTGGAGGGCAATTTCCTGTTCCTCGGCCGTCGCGACGGAATGGTGAAGACGCGCGGCTACCGGGTAGAACTCGGCGAGGTGGAAAGCGTCCTTTACGAGCACCCGGCCGTCAGCGAGGCGGCGGTGCTACCGGTGCCCGATGAACTCCTCGGCAACCGGCTCCGCGCTGTGATCTGTGCCGAGCGTCAGCCAAGCCGCGAGGACCTGCTCGCGCACTGTCGCCGGCGACTGCCGGCATATATGGTGCCCGACACGGTGGAGTTCTCCGACACCCTGCCAAAGACCTCCACGGGCAAGGTCGACCGGGTGCTGCTCGGGAGTAGATGAGGAGATGAACGAAATGGACGATGCGGTCATCCGGGACTACATCGGTCGTGAGCTCGTCCGCGATCCCGCGGTCCTGCCGCTCGACAACTCGACCCCGCTGTTGGACAGCGGCGTGCTCGATTCGCTGAGCCTTCTGCGGCTCGTGCTGTTCATCCAGGATCAGTTCGGGATCGTCATGGACGACCTCGACGTCATCCCCGAGCACTTCGCCGATGTCGATGCGATCTGCACCTATCTTCGCTCTCGACCGGACTACGAAGCTGCCGGGTCGCGTGAGGATGCGCGTGCCTGAAACGGAGGCCAAGCGGGAAAGCCGGTTGCGCGCGCCCGACGCTGAGCAGGCAATCGGCACCGCCGAGCAGTGGGAGCTCCGGAGGGGAGGGCGGCTGGCCTACTGGGGGGTGATCGCACCTTTGGCAGCCCGACTGCCGGCCAAGCTCTCATACCAAGTGGCGTGCGCTTGGGGCGACCTGACCTTCAGGCTGCTGCCGGACCGCGATGCCGACCTCGCGCACCTGCGCCACCTTCGCGAGCTGCTTGGCGACGGCATCCTCCCGGAGGATGTCGAGCGCTTCGCCCGTGACTTCTGGCGCTTCCGTGCATGTGAGGTCATGGATCTGATGCGGCTGCGCGGCCGTGCCCGACCGCTGGCGAAGCTGGTCGAGATCCGCGGGAAGGAGCACCTTGCGGGCGCGCTCGAGCAGGGGCGGGGAGCGATCCTCTGCAGCGCACATTTCGGTTCCTACCTCGGCACGTTCTCGCTGATCCACGCCGCTGGCTTCCCGCTCACCAACATCGGCCGTTGGGACTGGAACTACCGCAGCTCGCTCTCTTCGCTCGAGCGCCGATTCTGGGACCTCGCCTACGCCCGGCGGGTGCTTCGCCACCGCCAGCGCCCCAACCTCGAGCCGTGGAAGGGGCGCAATCAGGTGGCGGTGCAGGCCGCGGCGGCGCTTCGCAAGAACGAGGTGGTGACGCTCTGCAGTGACCCCGCGCCGCTTGCGGCAGACCGCTCCCGAGCCGTTGAGGCCCCGTTTCTGGGACGGCGGGCGATGCTCGTCCCGGGTGTTGTGACCCTCGCCAAATTGACCGGCGCCCCGCTGCTGATGGCGTTCGCCCACCGCCAGGATGATTACCGTCATCAGGTGCTCGAGATCTCGCCCCCGGTTCCCCTTGACGATGACGCGGACTCGGTGTTTCGCCGCTGCGTCGCGGCGATGGATGCTGCCATAAGGGCCAACCCACGCGACTGGTACTTCTGGTTCCAGCGAGACGAGTTGGAGGGCCTGGGGCTGCTCGCGGCTCCCACCGCGGAGGGCCGAACCTGACGCGCGCGAAAGTGCGTCACGCCGGCGGGCTGCGGAGCAATGCCGCGGGGAGCTTCAGACGAACTGCGAGGCCGCGTGACCAGATGCCCACGCCCATTGGAATTTGAATCCGCCCAGGTGCCCGTTGATGTCGAGCACCTCGCCGACGAAGTACAGGCCGGGCTCTTCAACGATTCCATGGTCCTGGACGACACTTCGCGAGTGTCGACGCCACCGATCGTGACCTCGGCGGTGCGGTAGCCCTCGGTCCGGGCCGATGCCACCTGCCAGCCGCCGAGCTTCTCGGCGAACAGAATGTTCTCGCGGAAACTCTGGCCCCGACAGCTGATCACGGAGTCCGCCGAGGTGCCGGTCAGCGCGATGCACAGCTCCCGCAGACGGTCCGTGGCGACAAATGGCACCAGGCCGGCTCTGGTGGCCAGCACGCTGTGACCGAACTGGCGGGCGATCTCGTAGCCGAAGCCGGTGGCGCCCATTGTCGGAACCGAGAGTCCGCCGGTGGCGACCACCAGCGAGGTTGACGCCACCTGGCCGATGTCGGTGCTGAGCAGGTACCGGGCCCCGGGTCTCTCGATCCGGTGCACCGTGGTCCGCAGGCGCAGCTCCACACCTGCCTGTCGGCATTCGTCCAGCAGCATCTCGAGGATGTCCCTGGAGCGGTTGTCGCAGAACAGCTGTCCCAGCTTCTTCTCGTGGTATGGCACGCCATGCCTGTCCACCAGCCGACTTGCAGAAGTGCGGGTTCTGCGAGAAGAAGTTCGACGTGTCGGTGTGCAGGATCGCGCGTTACGGGACTGCCGTGCGGCCGGTCGGCATCGCCGCGATCACGTTGGCGAGCGTCGGGCCGTAGCCCGAGGGCCACTCGTGCTTGCCGCCGTTCACGGTCGCGAGCGTCACAGTGACGCGGTCCGCACAGCTCGCGTAGGTGGCGAACATGACCTGCCCCGCGGTCTTGTCCTTGGCCGGACCGCTGCAGCGGTCGAGGCGCGCCCATCGTGCGGCCGAGCCCGGCGCCGACAGGACTGGAGGGCCGGGGGCTCCGCCGACACCGGTGAATGCTCCACCCGAATATGGGATCGCGAGGTCGGCGGTGCCGTGGACCTCGAACACCGTCAACGGCCGGGGTGGGTGGCATTTCGCCGAGGTCGCCTGCGGAAGCTCACCCTCAACCGGCGCGATCATCGTCAGTTCCCTGCTCAGCGTGCAGCCCAGATACTCCGTCAGCAGCGCGCCGTTGGAGAAGCCGGTGGCGATCACGCGACGCATATCAACCGCATAGTTGCGCTCGACCCGCCGGAGGATCGTCGCCACGAAGGCCACATCGTTGACCCCGGCCTGCTCTGCCGGTGACGAGCCGGTGCCCTCGTTCCAGCTGTCGTCATAGCCCTGCGGAAACACCAGGATCATGTTGTGGCTCTGGTCGGCGATGTTGGGCAGGTCGGTCTCATCGACCGTATGGCTCGCCGTGTCGCCGGCGCCGTGGAAGACCAGGACCAGCGGCAGCGGGTGGCTCGAGAGGTCACCTGGGGGCACGTACAGCAGGTATGTACGGGTGTGACCACCGGATTGGATCGTGACGGGCTTCAGCCCACCGGTCCCCCGATCGGTCACCTTCGCCCGATGGCCGTGGGACTCGTGTGTCCGCTCTGAGGCCCCCGATGCCGCGGCACAGCCGGCCACGAGCGCGCATGTGAGCGGCAGCGCGAGCAGCGCCGTGTGGCGTCTCAACATGCCGGCGCGGTGGTGTCGAGCCAGGCGATTCCGACCGGGCCGGGGCCCTTGCCAACAGCGGCGTTCAGCCGCCCGCGCACCTCCGCCGGCCAGCTCTCGGGATCGAGTCCGTGAGCTCGCAGCAGCGCTGCCACCACGCGCTCCTGGCCAAAGCCGATGCAGGCTGTGTGTGCCGTCGTGCCGTCGGCGAGCTTCAGACCCCACGTCTCGCCGAAACGGTCCAGGTGGTAGTTGAACGAAGCGCATGCCGTGGGCTCGGCGCCGGCGATCGGGATCACCAGCTCCCACTTCAGCTCTCCGGCGCTCTGGCTGGCGGCCAGCAGACGCCCTGCGCGCCCGAAGAACGGATCACTCGCATTTGCCAGCTCAGCGTCGAGCCCGAGGCCCCGCATGAGCCGGGCGCCACGGTCTGCCCACTCGGCGCGCCACGCGGCCACCGCCTCGGCCTCTCCCATGCGCACAAGCTCGTGCATGCGGAATGACTGGCGGCGCGCGGGATCGAGTGACGGTTCGTGGCGGAACACCCATGCGGCGCCGATGTCGATCGTGATCCCTCCGGGGCTCAATGGTCCGCGGGCCGCGATCGCCGGGTAGACCGGGTAGCAGCCCGCGGGCAGCAACATCAGGTCGGTCTGCGACGCGAACTCACTCCAGTCCTCGTGTGTGGCCGCGCGCTCCCGCACGGTGCGCGCCTCCGCCTCGGATCCTTCGAAGCCGAAGATGCTGCCGGCCAGGTGGGGAAAGTTCCCAACGTATCCAGCAGCCTCGAGGTTGCGCTTGGGGATCACCGGCGGGAAGGTCAGGCTGACGGCCCCCGTGGCCCGCGCCTCGGCTGTCACCAGCGCCGCGAACGCGACGCGGATGCGCTCGAATGCCTCACCGTGGCCGTACACGCCTGGCACGCCGCTCTCGATCAGCAGACCGGCGTCGAGCAGCTCCTCCAGGAACTGCTCCTGGCTGGGCGAGTCAACGGGGAGTTCGGTCGCCATGTTCATGCCTCTCACTTTCTAACCCCGCCGCTCGTTCTGGAGTTCGGTGACGGTCCGCTGGCTTGACGGGCTGAACTCAAGCAGTGCCGACACGAATCGCTCAGCCACGATCTCCTGGATCCAGAGCGGGCGCAGCAGGTGGTCGTCGTTCGGGAGCTGCTCGACCGTGATCCCGCTGCAGCGCGCGAGCTTCGCGGCGGATGTCGAATACTCGAGCATCCGCAGCAGCGGCTCGTTCTCGGACAGCAGCAGCAACATCTGTGTCCCCATGCCGGCGAGCGCATCCAGCCGCTCGTTCAGCCCGGCGATCTCCCGCCGGTGCTCGACGCGCCAGAGTATCTCGGAACGGGCGAGGAGCAGCCGCAGCTCAGCATCGAATGCCCTGCGCATCCGGCCGAGGCGCGCTGCCAGCCGGCGCAGTGGCTGGCGCAGCTGGTCTCCTGCGGGTTCGTCCATCAGGGCGTCGGGGCCGACCATCGCGATCAGGTCCTTGAGGATGCGCTTGCGCTGCTTGTCGGTCCAAACGAATCCTGTGGGGTTGACGCAGAGCGCGGCCGTGACGCGGCTGTCTGCCGCCGCCGCTCGCACCGTCAGGTAGCCGCCGAGTGAGAAGCCGGCGGCGACGAAGCGTCGCGCCACGCCGAGCGCTTCGAGATGGTCGTAGATGGCCTCGATCGCGGCCAACGAGGTGCGGTCGTCGAACTCGGTGCGCTCGAAGCTTCTGATCGCGGTGCCCTCCGAATCACCCAGCCCCGGAAGGTCGAAGCGAGCAGAGGGCACGCCGCTGGCGGCGGCCCTGCGTGCGATCTCCACGAATAGCCGGTTTGGCCCGGTATGACGCAGCGCGCCCGAGTTCACGCTGACGAGACAATATGGTGCGCGCGACCCGTTGACGGGCTCAGTGATCACGCCCCGCAACCGACCTGCGGCGGTCTCGAGTGTCGCGAGTCGCTCGTGGATCAGGACTCCGTCATGCTCGAAGCTCACGGCTGGCACGGCCTTCGGTCCCAGCGCTCCTCCATCTTGCTGCGGGAGCGGGGCGCTCGTGCCTCGGGCTGCGCTCGCTATCCAGTCCACCGATGCGGACACGGTCTTGGTCGGGCTCAGCCCGAGGTCCGGCGGTGACATCAGCGCGTGGTATTCGTCCGAGTTCAGCACCGTCAGGTCCGCGCCTGACGCGGCCAGATGGTCGGCGAGCTTGCTGTCCACGCCGTGCGCATCGCGGCCGATCAAGAGCACCCGGCGCTGGTCGGCCTCGGGAAGCTCGAGTTGCGTGAGGCTGATCGAGCTTAGTGTCGCCGCGTTCTCCGCACTCATGACGTGACCGCCGATGCCGATGGCGCCATCGCCGCGCGTGGTGTCGGCGTCGTCGGTGGTCGCTGTGACCGCGGCGTAGGCGCGCAGCTCACGCACGTGCGCACGGCCGTTCGCTCGCACGCCCCATAGCACGAGGTCATCGATCGGGGCGTCATTGATCACGGCCTGGTAGGCGATGAGGCCACCCATGCCGATGCCGATCGCCGTCAGTCGATCGCATCCGGCGCGTTCTCGCAGCCAGCGTGCGACCTTGACGGCGGCCTCCACCCAGGACTCCGTGCGGTGGTCGGCCAACGGCGAGCCGGCGCTGTTCTCGCGACCTGGGAAGTCAAAGCGGGCGGCCGTGATGCCGGAGGACGCGAGCTGTGTCGCCCAGTCGCGGCGCCTGCGGTACGAGCATTCGTCGTCCCAGCCGAAGGCCGGCAGCAGCAATGCCGCATGGCCGGTGAGCGTCTGCGCGAGCGGCGTGTGCAGCACGGTGTAGAGCGGCTCGGGTTCCAGTGCCAGCCACTGCGGCTCCCCCGTGAGAGCACCGGCTGGAACCAGATCAGAATCCGCGGCGGCTGTGGTTGTCACCGCGGGCCAGCGACCTTCTTCGCGCCGGGGCACTGGTGCCGTGTCAAGGACGTGTCACGGGGTAGAGAGACCCTGATCTGGACAGCACGCGACGGCAATTGGCGACTGAGGGCTATGGAACGCATGGAGGACAAAATCCGGGAGATCATCGGGTCACATGCACGCTTGACCGTGTCAGCTAACTCATTGCCCGAAGAAGCTGACCTTTATGCGGTTGGCATGTCCTCCCAGGCGAGCGTGAGCATCATGGTCGCGCTCGAAGATGAGTTCGGGGTGGAGTTCCCCGACAGCATGCTGAAGCGCAGCGTGTTCCAGAGCATCGCCTCAATCCGCGCCGCCGTCTCAGAGATTCAGGGCAGGGCAGCTGCCTAGTGTCCCGCCTGTCTAATTCGCACGCTGTCTGGCCGCGTCTGGATTGCGCCTGCCGACAAGCGGCGCAACCCCCGTATCACCAGTACGTCTTGCCGTACCGCTTTCCGGCAGCCATGCCCAGCCATCGACCATCTCGCATCCGAATTAACAAAACGGGACATTAGAGGTGGCCACCGGACAGACATCGGTGGCGACCAGCCGGGACCTCAGAACAGTGCGGCTCAGCCTTGTGCGATTCTCGAGTCACGAGCGATCGCAGTGGCTGGCGAGATCTGCCGCCCTGCTCAATGGCCCCGAGCTCGAGCGTGTTGCCGCGATCATTGATCCCGACACGCGCGCACAACATGCAATCGGGCGCGCGTTGGTGCGGCTGCTCGGTGCGGAGGCGATCGGTTGCAGCCCCTTGGATGTCACCGTTGCGGTGACTGAAACCGGAAAGCCATGGCTGCTCGAGCTACCGGACCTGCATGTGAACGTGTCACACACCCGCCGGACCGTGGTCGTTGCCAGCGCACTGGTCGCCCCGGTCGGTGTCGACATCGAGCATCCCGCCGCGACGGCGGTGCACCCTCAGCGTCTTGCGCAGCGGCTGTTCGCGTGCTCGGAGCTGCGGACTCTGCGGGAGCTCTCCGAGGACAGCTTGGCCGAGTGGTTCGCAAGCGTCTGGACGATCAAGGAAGCCGTGGGCAAGGCTCTCGGCATCGGGGTCGTGCCTGCGCTTTCACAGGTTGTCGTTGAGACCCGGGACAAGGGCCTCGAGCTGGCCTCCGTCGGTGAAGGCCGACCCGCGGAGTCTTGGACTCTGCACCAGCTCACGGCACCGGGCGGCGGCGAGAAGATCGCCGTCGCCGTGCAGGCTCCAGGCGTCGAGCTCGAGCCGGTTTCGGTTGTGACTCTCGACTGGTTCGTGCGCGCAGCCGAAGGTCACAGAGCGACAGCACGGAGGTGATCCGGGTCCGCTCGACGCCGGGCGCGCAGGTAAGCCAGTGGCCCGGCCAGCATCCCCCGCAGCTCGATGCCGGTCATGCCGGGTTCGTCCAGCGAGGAATCGTCGGCCGCCGCACGCGAGCGACGCAGCAAACCGAGTGCATGCCGGACGCCGGCCGGTGCCCGGCGCAGCAGAGCGCCGCGTGAGCGCCGGCCGAACAGGTACTTGGTGATGTAGGCGGTCAGGCCCAGCCCGTACGCATACATCTGGCGGCGCAACGACTCATCGTCGATCCGATGCTCGTGCCACACGAGCGCCGACGGCTCGTAGCTGAGTGCGTATCCGGCCGTCACCAGGCGTACGAACATGTCGAGGTCCTCGCCACCCTGAGTCGGTGAGCCCGCTCCTAGACACTCATCGAATCCACCCAGCAGGCGCAGGATCGGGACGCTGACGGCGAAGTTGGCGCCGGTTCCGAAGATCCCTGCGGTGTAGGGGTGCAGGGCGGAGTCTCCGTCTCCGCGCGCGGCGGTGAACAGTCGTGGCTCGCAGCTCGATGACCACCACACGCGCCGGTCGAAGTACTGCTCGGCGCGCCTGCTCAGCGACGCGCTGGCGACGAGTCCGGTCACGCATCCAACCTCGGCTCGCCGGGCAAATCCGCGCATGAGCCCGTTGATCCACAGAGGATCGACGCACACATCATCGTCGGTGAACGCGATGAACTCCGCGGACGCCTCACGCAGGCCCCGGTTGCGTGCGCACGAGAGCCCCTTTCGGTCCTCGCGGACGTAGTGCACGCGAGGGTCGCGATGCGTGAGCTGCTCGACCAGCGTCCGAGTCGAATCGTCCTTCGGCGCGTTGTCGACCACGATGATCTCGATGTTCTGATGCTTGAGCGCGAGCAGCGACTCGAGTGTCCGTCTCGCGCCCTGAGCGCGGTTATGAGTACACAGCACGATGGAGATGCGGTCCTCCAGGGGCGCCTCGGTCCAGCGGGGATCGGCGGTAGCCTCCGCGGCAGCGGCATCGAAGGTCGCCGCAGCCAGATCGATCACGTCGTCGAGGTTCAGGCGCCCCTGCGGCGAGTCGAGCTCAATGAAGCCGAGTGGTGTCCCGGCCGCGCGGATCAGCACTCGCGCGCGATGAAGTGCGTTCCCTTCGGCGTCCACGAGGCGTTCCGGCAGAACCGGCGCCGTCAGTTCGAGCTGGCCGCTCCACTGCGGGATGAAGCCGTCGTCCATCGGATCAGGCGTGCGGCTGGCCGCCGTGCGAGCGCAGAGTACTTACCGAACCACGGCAATAGCCGGCAACCGTGACCGCCAGTCCCGAGACGATCGCCCCCGCGCGCATGAACCCGGCGTGATCACCCCGGAGCCCGTCGCGGAGCCCGGCCACCACTCCCGCGGGGAGCGTCCTTGTTGTATAGCCCCGCTCGCTGGCCGTGGCGGCACCGTTCCCCGCGAGCTTCGAGACGACTGCCTTTGAGATCCCCTCGGCCCAGCAGCGGCGAAAGAAGTAGCGGGGGCTGACGCGGTCGATCGTGACGAGATGGTCGACCGTCGCGGCGGGTTCCTGCATGATGTGGCCACCCGTCGTTCGAGCCGCACGGATCGCGAATTCGGTCTCCTCGCATCCCAGCGGTGTGCGTCCGACCCGCCCGATGCCGTCGGTGAAGCCGCCGGCGCGGCTGATGGTGCTGCGTCTGAACGCCATATTCGCGCCGATCGGGTTCCTGATCTGCGCAGGAGTTTCGGGCAGCCCGCGGTACGAGCAGCCGACCACCCAGAGGAACTCCTCCGGCAGCCATCTCGGTGGTTGCGCTTCCCAGGCCGGTGCGGCTACGCCGCCGGTGCCGATCACATCGGGGTCGGCAAACGGCTCGGTGAGCTGCTGTAGCCAGCCCGCGCGTGGCACGGCATCGTCGTCGAGGAATGCGATCAGCTCGCCGCGGGAGGCGGCGATTCCCGCGTTACGCGCACCCGAGAGGCCGCGCTGGTTCTCGTTTGGGATCACCCGCAGCGGTTGTGAGCCGTCGGCGAGGGCGGTCCGAGCCGCATCCAGCAGCTGCTGGTTGTGATCGATCACCACCAGCAGCTCATCACCTTCCCGCAGCTGATCATGGACGGCCGCTACCGCATGCGTGAGGATCTCCAGCCGGTGCAGGCTGTAGGCGCAGATGACCACCGTGACCCGTCGACGCGGTTCCGCGGCCAGCGAGCCCGGATCAACTTCGGTCGACGCGCGCCGACTTTCCACTCGAGCGGTCAAATGGCCTCCGGAATTTCAGATTTGACTCAAGCTGCCGTGCATGCCGGGGGATGCGCAGCAGCGCTGCCGTGAATGCTGGGATGCGCAGCAGAGCTACACGCCACGCAGATCACGATTCCCTGAACGCCGGGCTTCCAACCAGAGAGGAGCTTGGGAGCGAGGGCACTCAGGCATGGGAGAACGGTTCTCAGGCGCCACCGGAGAGGGGGCACCTTTGCTCAAGCCGGCACTCTAATAGGCAGCTGTCTCGTTTTATTGACGTCAGGGTTTGAAATCTGGACATGTGTCCAGAGCGGCGCGGATTGCTTGCCACCGGTCCGGCCCAGCACCGATTGAGGTTGGGTCGCTCTGCTGCGTGCTGCCGGGCGGCTGCTCGTCCTCTCTCCAGAACAAGGAAGTTCGCATGCCCCCCTTCAACGTCGCAGTTCGTGCCGCTGCCGCCGTGGCCACGCTCGCAGCCGGTACCACCGCGGGAATTGCGGCTGCCGCCGTGCGCGCGCCGGCGCGCGTGCACGTCAAACACAAACACGCTCATCATCTGAGCTCACACCACACGACCTACGTCCAGCGCCTATCCGCCTACTTCACGGCGGAATTGTCTTGGAACCGCCGTCACCGGCAGACGACCACGTCGACGACGACTACCCCGACGACGACGAC
>DASZMI010000075.1:0-11034 GCA_035551915.1 Solirubrobacteraceae bacterium
TCGGACGGATCTGAAGCTCGGGGCCTTTGAAGGTCCGGAACGCGAACTCGACCTGCTCGAGGTTCTTGTAGGAGCGGACCACATCACCGGCTCCCATCTCGGGCTCTGGGACGTTGGTCCTGAGGATGTAGATCCCGTCCAGCGCCGCCTCGGCCTCGATCTGTCCGGTCTTGCGCCCGTAGGTGAAGCGCTCATCGGTGATCGTCACCTCGAAGTGCTTCTTCATCTTGTAGTGCCCCAGCGCCGGCCCGACCGCCAGCCCGATCTGATCTGAGCCGGTCAAGGTGCCGCCCGTGACGCGGTGAGCGATCGCTTCGAGCTCCCGCTCGGTCGCGGCCAGCAGCTCTTGGCGTTTGCGGGCGCGCTCGGCGGCGACCAGCGGGTTGCGGCAGACGATCAGGCGCTCCCCCGGGTAGTCCTCTGAGGCGATCTCGGCGAGGTTGGTCTGATCAAACAGCGACAGCTGCAAAGTGTCCTGGCGGGCGAGCTTCTTGATCTGCGGGGCCTTCAAAGCGGTGATCCAGGACACGCCCTCTGTGTTGTCCATCAGCTCGAGGTTCGCTTTGGTGACCATCCCGCGGTCGGACACGACAACGACGCGCGATAGCCCGAACCGGCGCTTGAGCTTGACGATTTGGGAGGCGACGGTCTTGTCGTCGTGAAGCTCACCGGAGAACACCTCGACCGCGACCGGCCGACCCGCTCGGTCACACAGCAGCCCGTAGATGATCTGCGGGGTGTTGCGCTTCTGGTCGCGGGAGTAGCCGATCCGGGCCAACTCACAGCAGCGGCCCTCGAAGTAGGAGGAGGACACGTCATAGAGCACCAGCACCCCGTCCTTGAGGTGGCGGCGCGCGAGGCGGTCCTCGATCGGTTGCTGACGTTCTGAGAGCCAGTCCATCGCCGCATACAGATCGTCCTCATCCGCCCCCTGAACACCCAGCTCCCGAGCCAGCGTCGACTGCCCAAAAGCGCGGACCGTCCCGAGCTTCGATGCCGGGCAGATCACCCGTGCAACGACCATCGCCATCACCAGATCCCGCTCAGCAGAGGGCTGGCGGTCGATCAGCCGGGCCAGCTCGAGCCGCCTGGCCATCAACAGCGCCGCATTGACATGCCCCGCCGGCAGCGACCGCTCGATCGCAAACGCGTCCGAGAGCACCCCGACCGGCTCACCCCGCAGCCCCGCCCGAACCAGCTCTACGAGCTCCTCAGGCAGGTGCGAGATGTTCCCGACCGTCTCATTGCGGACCTTCCCGTCCTCCCGATAGGAGCGCCGCAACAGGTGCGTGACGTACTCCCGTCCCTTCCCCTGCCGCCTATTGGTGACAACATGAATCGCGCCTGTCGCCCGTGGCCTTCTCGACATAACAGAACCATATCGCCACCATCGGACGGAACAGCCACATAATTGATGACTACACCAGACACCACAAGAAAGGCCGAAACCCCAGCAACCATCAAGGTTCCGGCCTCTCAGACCCCGGTTATTGGCGGGAACTTCGATCTAGCACTTGCCGACCACGCTCAGCGGCCCGGACGTTCCGAGCGTAACCGCTGCCGCGGTGCTGAAGTCCGATCCGGATGCAGGTTGGATCGTTTTGATGAACCGCGTCAGGCCAGTGACGTTCGCGGCCGTCGTTGCGTTGGTCGCGTTCGTGGCGTTGGTCTCCCGGCCCCGTTCACATGTGAGTCAAGCAACGGCTGCGCATGCTGCAACGGTCCGTCCACTGAGCGAGACCGCTCAAACGCGCTGTGGCGGGCCGCATCCATGCGAGCCCGCCGCTTTGGCCAGCCCCCGGAGCCCCCCGGTCAGGCCAGCGCCTCCGCGACAGCCACGCCCCCGGAGTGGCTGCCGGCAAAGTTTGGTTCAGATCGAGGCGCTGCGTGTGAAGAGCTGTGCCCGCTGAGCGGTGGTCGGTGACTGCTGCTGTGACCTGGCGTGTGAGAAGCGCTGGATCCACGATGCGCGACCGCTGCTGCGATCGGCCGTCGCGGAGTACCGAGAGGCCGCACGGCGAAGCTCGGTCTGGTGGGCGACGGCTGCTTGATAGATCATGTTGTTGGTGCGCATCTGTGGTCCCCCTCGGTTTCCCGCTTTGTGTGACGCTTGGTGCGTCTCAGTAAAGGAAAAGGTATGGCCCGCGCGCGGGCGCAACTACGTCATATGACACGTTCGCTGCCGACCTTCATGGACTCGCTCACAGCCGTCGAACGTGAGGCGCTGCTGGCGGCCGGGCACGTCCGCAACTGGACCGCCGGAGAGATGCTCTTTCGCGAGGGCGACACGGCCGCAAGCGCGCTGTTGCTCGTCCGCGGTCTGGTCAAGATCCACAAACACGGCGAGGCCGGTGACGAGCTGATCCTGTCGCTGTGCGGGCCCGGTGACCTGCTCGGCGAGGTGACTGTCATTCCCGAGCCGATGCGCTCGGCGGACGCGTCTGCGCTGCAGGACGTCGAGTCGATTGCCGTAGCGGTGGCGGACCTGCGGGCGCTGCTCACGCGACATCCACGGATAGCGCTGGTCATGCTCGAGCTCGTGTTCTCCCGCCTGCGGATCGCCGATCGGCGGCGGCTCGAGTTCGCCACCGCCGAGAGCCTGCCGCGGGTGACCAGTCGGCTGGTCGAGCTGGCCGAGCGCTTCGGTGCGCAGGGGCCTGATGGCACGCTGGTTGTCGAAATGCCGATCAGCCAGGAGGAACTCGCGTCGTGGGCGGCTGCCTCACGCGAGTCGACTGCGCGGGCGCTGCGCACGCTGCGGGAGCTCGGTCTGATCGAGACGCGCCGCAAGCGCATGGTCGTGCTCGACCTCGAGCGTCTCTCTCAGCACGCCTCGCACACCTGAGGCCGCCGACCGTCGGCCTCGGGCTCAGTGCGGCTGCAGTCCGCCGAAGCCGGTCCAGAGCGCTGCCATCGCCGCGTCGACGACCTCGGGCCTGCTGACGTTCGGATGCCCGGCCCACCAGCGGGCGGCCGCGATCAGGCCGTCGCGGTGCATCGCGAACAGCGCCCGAGCGCGCACCGTCTCGGGTTCCAGCCCGGCGCGGTGGGCGTCGGCGGCGAGCAGATCCGCGAGCACGCGGTTGGACTCTCCGCGGATGCGGCGGTACTCGTGCGAGCCCTCGGCGCTGACCGGCGGATGGTTGGGGAACAGCAGCCGCCAGCCCAGCGGGTGCGCCTCGACAAAGCCGAAGAAGGCGTCGAAGGTTGCGCGCCAGCGCTCCTCGGTCGTCCCCTCCGAGACCAGCGCCGTGCGCAGGTATGAGAGCAGCTCTTCCTGCTCGGCATCGAGCACCTCGACGAATAACGCGTGCTTCGACGGGAAGTGGTCGTAGAGCACGGTGCGGGCGACCCCGGCCGCGCGGGCTATCCGTCCGACGGACGCGGCCTCGTAACCGCGCTGTGCAAACTCGGGCAGGGCGGCGTCGACGATCAGCTCGCGCCGCTCGGAGCCCTTCAGTCTGGTCTTTGGAGCGTCTGTTGCCATCGCGTCATTCACGCATTCCCCCGTCGCGACATTCTGAACACAAGAGTTTTATCCGACATGGGTGTCGGTCAGTTGGGGTATTATCCGACACAGGTGTCGGTTAGTAATCGGTGAGCCGAACCCAGCCCCCCTTTCAAGGAGCATCTGCATGCCAGCCACTGAAGCGCTGATATTCGACGCGGTCCGCACTCCCCGCGGCCGCGGGAAGTCGAGTGGGTCGCTCTACACGACCAAGCCGATCGATCTCGTCGTCGGCCTGATGCACGAAACCCTGAGCCGCAACCCGGACCTCGACCCCGCTCGGATCGAGGACGTGGTGCTTGGCTGCGTGACGCCGATCGGCGATCAGGGTGGCGACATCGCCAGGGCCGCCGCCGCCAAGGCCGGGCTCCCCGACAGCGTCCCTGGCGTACAGCTCAATCGCTTCTGCGCCTCCGGTCTCGAGGCCGTGAACGTGGCCGCCCAGAAGGTCGCCTCCGGCTGGGAGGACCTCGTCTTCGCCGGTGGTGTCGAGTCGATGTCGCGCGTGCCGATGGGCTCAGACGGCGGCGCCTGGGCGATGGACCCGGAGACCGCCTACGAGAACTCGTTCGTGCCGCAGGGGATCAGCGCGGATCTGATCGCGACGATCGAGGGCTTCAGCCGCGAGGACGTCGACGTCTACGCCGCCCGCTCGCAGGCGCGCGCCGCCACCGCCGAGGCCGAGGGCCGCTTCAAGGGTTCGGTCGTGCCGGTGCTGGACGTCAACGACAACGTGGTGCTCGACCACGACGAGTTCATCCGCGCCGAGACCACGGTCGACACGCTCGGCCGGCTCAAGCCCTCCTTCGCGATGATGGGTGACTTCGGTGGCTTCGACGCGGTCGCGCTGCAGAAGTACCACTGGGTCGAGAAGATCGACCACGTCCACACGCCCGGCAACTCCTCCGGCATCGTCGACGGCGCCAGCCTGGTGGCGGTGGGCAACGAGAAGATCGGCGCCGAACTCGGCCTCAAGCCGCGCGCCCGCATCGTCTCGACCGCTGTCACCGGCACCGAGCCGACGATCATGCTCACCGGCCCGGCACCCGCCAGCCAGAAGGCGCTCGCCAAGGCCGGCCTCACGCTCGATGACATCGACCTGATCGAGATGAACGAGGCCTTCGCTGCCGTCGTGCTGCGCTTCGCCCGCGACATGGCCGGCAAGCACGACGAGCAGGCGCTGCTCGAGAAGGTCAACGTCAACGGCGGCGCGATCGCGATGGGCCATCCGCTCGGAGCGACCGGCGGCATGATCCTCGGAACGCTGCTCGACGAACTGCGCCGCACCGGCGGCAGGTACGGGCTCGCCACGCTCTGCATCGGCGGCGGCATGGGAATCGCAACTGTGGTGGAGGCGCTCTAAATGGCTGAGTCAACGATCCGCTACGAGCGCGGCGACGACGGCATCGTCATCCTGACGCTAGACGATCCGGCTCAGTCGGCGAACACGATGAACGCCGCGTATGCCGAGTCGATGCGAGACACCGTCGCGCGCCTGCAGCAGGAGAAGGAGCAGATCAAGGGCGTGATCATCACGTCCGCCAAGAGCACCTTCTTCGCGGGCGGCGACCTCAACACGCTGCGCCTGGTCAACAGGGACAACGCCAAGCAGTTCGGCGAGTTCCTGACCGAGGCCAAGGCCCAGCTGCGCTCGATCGAGACCCTCGGCGTCCCGGTGGTCGCCGCGATCAACGGCGCCGCACTCGGCGGCGGCCTGGAGATCGCGCTGGCGGCGCACCACCGTGTGATCGTCGATGACCCCAAGGCAGTCGTCGGCTTCCCGGAGGTCGTGCTCGGCCTGCTGCCCGGCGCCGGCGGCGTCACCCGCACGGTGCGCATGCTCGGCATCGCCCAGGCGCTGGTGGGCGTGCTGATGCAGGGCCAGAAGCGCTTCAAGCCGGCCGAGGCCAAGGAGACCGGGCTGGTCGACGAGATCGTCCCAAGTGCCGATGAGCTGATTCCGGCTGCCAAGCGCTGGATCACCGAGAAGGCCGCCTCCGGCGAGCCGATCGGGCAGCCGTGGGACGTCGTCGAGAAGTACAAGATCCCCGGTGGCACGCCGTCGACGCCGTCGCTGGCCGCCAACCTGCCGGCCTTCCCGTCCAACCTCCGCAAGCAGATCAAGGGCGCGAACCTGCCGGCGCCGCTCAACATCATGGCGGCCGCCGTCGAGGGCGCGCAGGTCGACTTCGACCACGCGCTCGAGATCGAGAGCCGCTACTTTATCGAGCTCGCCACCGGCCAGGTCTCCAAGAACATGATCCAGGCGTTCTGGTTTGACCTCAACCGTGTCAATGGCGACCGCGGCCGGCCGGCGGAGGTCGAGCCCTACAAGGCGAGGAAGGTCGTGATCGTCGGCGCGGGCATGATGGGCGCGGCGATCGCCTATGTCTCCGCCAAGGCCGGGATCGAGGTCGTGCTCAAGGATGTCTCGCTGGAGGCTGCGCAGCGCGGCAAGGATTACTCCGAGAAGCTCGTCGCCAAGGCGGTCGAGCGCGGGCGCTCCACCCAGGAACAGGCCGACGCGCTGCTGGCGCTGATCACGCCCAGCGACAATCCCGAGGACGCCACCGGCGCCGACCTCGTGGTCGAGGCCGTGTTCGAGGACCCGAGCGTCAAGGAGCAGGTCTGGAAGGAGATCGAGCCGCACGCCGCGGCCGGCGCGCTGCTCGGCTCGAACACCTCGACGCTGCCGATCACCGGCCTGGCCGAGTACGTCACCCGTCCCGAGGACTTCATCGGGATCCACTTCTTCTCGCCGGTGGACAAGATGCCGCTGGTCGAGCTGATCAAGGGTGAGCACACCAGCGACGAGGCCACCTACAAGGCGCTCGACTACGTCAAGCAGATCAAGAAGACGCCGATCGTCGTCAATGACAGCCGCGGCTTCTACACCAGCCGCGTGATCGGCACCTTCATCAACGAGGGCATCTCGATGCTTGCCGAGGGCATCCCTCCGTCGACGATCGAACAGGCCTCGTCACAGGCCGGTTACCCGGCGCCGGTGCTGCAGCTCTCCGACGAGCTCAACATGAAGCTGATGCGCAAGATCGCCAAGGCAGCCCGTGACGCCCTCGAGGCCGAGGGCGGGACCTGGGTCGCGCACCCGGCCGAGGGCGTGATCGAGCTCATGCTCGACGAGCACGACCGTCCCGGAAGGCTCGAGGGCAGGGGCTTCTACGAGTACGAGGACGGCAGGCGCACCGGCCTCTGGCCGGGTCTGCGCGATGCCTTCCCGCAGGTCGGCGACCCCTCGGCGCTGTCACTGCGGGATCTGCAGGAGCGCATGCTGTTCGTAGAGTCGATCGAGTCCGTGAGGTGCTTGGACGACGGTGTGATCGAGTCGGTCGCCGACGCCAATATCGGCTCGATCATGGGCATCGGCTACCCGCCCTGGACCGGCGGCGCGCTCCAGTACATCAACGGATATATCCCACCCACCGCCCGGGCAGCCACCGGCCTCCAGGGCTTCGTCGCCCGCGCCCGCGAGCTGGCCGCCACCTACGGTGAGCGCTTCGAGCCGCCGGCCTCGTTGGTGCAACGGGCGGAGCGCGGCGAGCTCTACAGCGACGAGCTCGCTCCGGTCACCGCCTGAGAGACAGCGTGTGGTCCCGGTGGTGGCCAGCGGGCCACCACCGGAGGCTGCGCTCGGCGAGCCCTGCGGATAAGCTCGCTACTCGATGCGTAGGCGTGGACGTAGCGCCGGCCTGATGCGGCTCGCGGCTCTGATCGTGCTGGTGGTCGCCGCGATCGTCGTGGCCGTGGTCGCGATCAACAAGCTCGGATCGTCCAACCCCAGGCCGCAGGCGACGGCGCAGATCAGGCGCAGTCCGGCAGCCGCCAAGCGCCACCGGCCGAAGCCTCGGTTCAGGCTCGTGCGCAACGCCACGCCGCAGCCGAACTGGAAGAGGTACAGCGGCCCCGTCCCCTTCCTCGTCTACCACGCGCTCGGGCCGGCGCCGGCGGGGGCCCCGTTCCCCGGCCTGTATGTCTCCTACGGCGACTTCAAGGCCGAGATGGCCTGGTTGCACTCGCAGGGCTACCAGGCGGTGACGATCGACGAGGTGATGAAGGACTGGTATCACGGAGGCACGCTCCCCGCCAAGCCGATCGTGATCACCTTCGACAACGGCTATCCCGAGCAGGTGACCTTCGCGCCGCACGTGATGGCCAGATACGGCTGGCCGGGCGTGCTCAACGAGATCACCGAGAACCACCTCCAGCCGCGCCAGATCTGGCCGGTGATCCACATGGGCTGGGAGGTCGATTCGCACTCGCTGACGCACCCGGAACTGACGACGGCCTCGCCGGCCGAGCTGTGGGCGCAGGTCCACCAGTCACGCGTCTACCTGCAGAAGGCCTTCCACGTCCCATCCAACAGCTTCTGTTACCCGTCCAGCCACTACAACGCCGCGGTGATCGCCGCCGTCAAGCGGGCCGGCTACACCAACGCGGTGACCGAGGGGGACGCCTACGCGACCAGCGCCGACCCCTACCTGCTGCCGCGCTTCGAGATCGAGGGCGGTGTCTCCGAGCTCGCCGCCGACCTGCTGAACAACCAGCCGGCCGGCTACGGGACCACTTAGTTGCCATAAACCGGCGCACGCGCCTGCAACACAGTGCAACAGCCCGTGAAACGGGGCCTTTGGCGCCTCTCTTGCTGAAACGCGTTACTGGAGTAAGGTGCCCCGCTCCTGGGGCAACCCGGTCGGCAAGAGCGGAGAACGGAGTGGAATGCACACGCAGGTGGGAATCGACGCACAGGCCGTCCTGGCGCAGCTGAGCCTCGAGGAGAAGGCGGCGCTGCTAGATGGATCGGACTTCTGGCACACCGAGCCCGTCGAGCGCCTCGGCGTTCCGACGATCCTGCTCACCGACGGCCCGCACGGCCTGCGCAAGGTCGCGGCTCCCGACGACGCGTCGATCGAGCATTCCGATGAGGCCACCTGCTTCCCGCCGGCGGCCGGCCTCGGCTCGTCCTGGGACCGGGAGCTCGCCCTGCGGGTGGGGCAGGCGCTCGGCAAGGAGTGCCGCGTCGCCGGTGTGTCCGTGCTCCTCGGCCCCGGCGTGAACATGAAGCGCTCACCGCTCTGCGGGCGAAACTTCGAGTACTTCTCCGAGGATCCGCTGCTGGCCGGCGTGCTCGCCGCCGCCTGGGTCACCGGCGTGCAGAGCCACGGCGTCGGCACCTCACTCAAGCACTTCGCCGCCAACAACCAGGAGGCCGAGCGTCTACGCGTGTCGGCCGAGGTCGATCAGCGCACGCTGCGCGAGATCTACCTGGCCGCCTTCGAGCGCGTGGTCAACGACGCGCAGCCCTGGACCATCATGAGCTCCTACAACAAGGTCAACGGCACCTACGCCTGCGAGAACCACTGGCTGCTGAGCGAGGTTCTGCGCGGCGAGTGGGGTTTCGAGGGTCTGGTGGTCTCGGACTGGGCGGCGGTCGATGATCGCGCCGCCGCGCTCGCCGCCGGCACCGATCTGGAGATGCCCTCCTCGGGAGGTGTCGGCACCCAGGTGATCCTCGACGCCGTGGCCGCCGGCAGGCTGACCGAGGCCGATGTCGAGCTTGCCGCCACACGCGTGCTGTCGCTGGTCGAGCGCTCGCTGCGGCGCGAGCGGTTGCAGAGTTTCGATCAGGAGGCGCATCACGAGCTCGCCCGCGAGGCGGCCGCCGCCAGCGCCGTGTTGCTCAAGAACGACCGGGGTCTGCTGCCGCTCGACCCCGAGCGCGGCGGGACGATCGCAGTGATCGGCGAGTTCGCCCGCACCCCGCGCTATCAGGGCGCCGGCTCCTCGCAGGTCAACCCGACCAAGCTCGAGAATGCGCTCGACGCGCTGCGCGCCGGCCTCAACGGCAAGCGCGAGGTCGTGTTCGCGGCCGGGTTCGAGATCGAGGCCGAGGCGGCCGATCCGCAGCTGGTCGCCGAGGCGCTGCAGGCCGCCAGCGATGCGGAGATCGCCATGGTGTTCCTGGGCCTGCCACCCTCGTACGAGTCGGAGGGCTGGGACCGCGAGCATATGGACCTGCCGGCGCTGCAGCTCGAGCTGCTCGAGCAGATTGCCGCGGTCAATCAGAACGTCGTCGTCGTGCTCTCCAACGGCTCGACCGTGGCCACGTCGGACTGGGAGCAGCACGCCGGAGCGGTGCTCGAGGGTTGGCTGCTCGGCCAGGCCGGCGGCCGCGCGCTCGCCGACCTGCTGCTCGGCACCGCCAACCCGTCCGGCAAGCTCGCCGAGACGATTCCGGTGAAGCTCAGCGACAACCCGACGGTCGGCAACTTCCCCGGTGAGAACCTGATCGTCCGCTATGGCGAGGGCCTGCTGATCGGCTACCGCTGGTATGACGCGCACGAGCTCGCCGTGTCCTACCCGTTCGGGCACGGGCTCTCATACACGAGCTTCGACTATTCAGACCTGTCCGTGGAGGTGCTCGACGTCGGTGCGCAACCGAGGGTCGAGGTCGCACTGACCGTCACCAACACCGGTGAGCGCGCCGGCGCCGAGGTCGTCCAGCTCTATGTCGGCGATCCGGTCGCGAGCGTCTACCGGCCGGTCCAGGAGCTGCGTGGCTTCGACAAGGTCAGGCTCGAGCCTGGCGCCAGCGCCCGGGTGACGATCGAGCTCGACCAGCGGGCCTTCGCCTACTGGCACACGGCCCGCGGCGAGTGGGTCGTCGAGGGCGGCGAGTTCCAGCTCAGGATCGGTTCCTCCAGCCGCGACATCCGCCTCATCGAGACCGTCATGCTCAGCGGGGGTGACGTCTCGGCGCCGCTGGCGGTGAATTCGACCTACGGCGAGTTCCTCGCGGATCCCCAGGCCGCGGAGTGGCTGCACGACACCCTGCGCCGCGCACCGCTCGGCGAGCAAGTGATCGGCACGCACCTCGGCAAGATGCTGGAGACCGTGCCGGTCAACCGGCTCGCGCGCTTCCCCGGCTCGGGCTTCACCGAGGCGGACATCGCCGAGTACCTGGCGGCTAAATGACGAGCCCGTGGCGCACGGTGTTCTCGCTGACGCTGCGCGCCTCGACGAACTGCAACAGGTAGTCGGGCCCGCCGGCCTTGGGCCCCGTGCCCGACATGCGGCCGCCGCCGAACGGCTGGCGCCCGACCATCGCGCCGGTGATCTCGCGGTTGACGTAGAGGTTGCCGACCATCCCGCGCCGCGCGACCAGGTCGATCGTGCTCGGGCTGCGGCTGAAGAGCCCACCGGTGAGCCCATAGCTGCCCGACTCGACCAGCTCGATAGCGTCCTGCACGCCGTCGACGCGCTCGGATGACAGCACCGGTCCGAACACCTCCTCATTGACGATGCGCGAGTCGCGCGGGAGGTCGACGAACAGCGTCGGCGCGACGTAATGGCCGCCGTCACCGGGGACGGTGGCGCACGCGCGCGGGCCGTGCTCGGCGCCCTCGATGAACGAACCGATCCGCCCGCGAGCCTCCTCGTCGATCACGGCCGAGAGGTCCGAGGCGAAGTCCTCGGCCGGGCCGACTCGCAGTGCCTCGATCGCGCCGGCC
>DASZMI010000076.1:0-13081 GCA_035551915.1 Solirubrobacteraceae bacterium
TGCACGTTGGCGGACGAACCCCGCATGGCCTCGGCCTGATCGCCGCCCTCGCGCTCCGCTGGGGAGTCACGCCGTGCGCCGCGGGCAAGATCGTCTGGGCAGAAATTCCTCAGTTGGAACGCCAAGGCTTGCAGTGCCCGAGCCTGCTCCGCCTAAGGCCTCGGCACCGTCAATGCGCTCCGTTCTCCAGATGTGAGCTCGCGACTCTTAGCCGACCATGAAGACACGGCAGGGAAAGACCCCCGCCCTCACTCTTCGAACCGGAGGCTTCAGATGACCGCCATCACCACCACCAACCGCCTCAGCAGCCGTCGCCGGCACCTGCTGGCCGTCCCGGCAGCCACAGCCGTCCGCACCGAGCCCCATACCGAACCGCGCTGGTCAGCGATCGTCATCCGTCTGGCGGTCGGCGCCGACGCTGCAAAGCTTCGCCGCTTGGCACACATGGACAGCGCCCAGCCTCTCTCCGGCCAGGCGCTGATCGCCGAGCAGGGCGGGTCAGTGATCGCAGCGCTGTCACTCGCTGACGGCATCGCGATCGCCGACCCGTTCGTCGCCAGTGCCGACGCCGTGGCGATGCTGCGTGTCAGGGCAGCACAGCTGAGCAGGAGCGCAGCCGCAGCAGCCTGACCGCAGACGCGCAGTCCCTCGCTGCGCCGCCCCCTCCCAGCGCCCCGTCTGCCCTAGTCGGCGGACGGGGCCGCTGGCGTTTCAGGCGTGGCCGCCGGCGCTTCCAGCGCCTCCACCAGCAGCGTCGCGACGTCGGCAACACGCAACTTCTCACCGGTGCCCTGCACCCCGTCGTCGAGCATCACCGTGCAGAACGGGCACGCGACGGCGAGGGTGTGGGCGCCGGTCTCAGCCGCCTCGCGCACACGCTCGACGTTGATCGGGCTGGCGCGCTCCTCCATCCACATGTGCGCGCCGCCGGCGCCGCAGCAGAACGTCTGCTTGCCGGAGCGAGCCATCGGCAGCGCCGTGCCCACCGCCCCCACGAGCTCCCGCGGCGCCTCGAGCACGTCGTTGTGGCGCGCGAGGTAGCAGGAGTCGTGGTAGGTCACCATCAGCTGCTCGTCACGCACCGGCCGCAGGCGGCCCTCGGCCACCAGGCGAGCGAGCAGCTCCGAGTGGTGAACGACCTCGTAGCTTCCGCCGAAGTCCGGATACTCGTTGGCCAGAGTGTTGAAGCAGTGCGGGCAGTTGGCGATGATCTTGCGCACGCCCGCCTCGTTCAGTGTCTCGACGTTCTGCTGCGCCAGCGCCTGGAACACGTACTCGTTGCCCATCCGGCGAGCCGGGTCACCGGTGCAGCTCTCGCGCGGCCCGAGGATCGCGAAGTCCACTCCGGCTGCGGTAAGCAGCTTCGCGGTGGCCTCCGCCGTGCGGCGGGCGCGCTCATCGAACGACGAGGCGCACCCGACCCAGTAGAGGTACTCGGGCGCGGGATCGCCCGGCTCCACCACGCGCACCCCCAGCGAGGCGGCCCAGTCGGCGCGCTGCCCCTGCGGATGGCCCCACGGGTTGGAGCTGCGCTCGATGTCGCGCAGCATCGGCTCGGCCTCGGCCGGGAAGCTCGACTCGACCATCACCAGGTGCCGGCGCAGGTCGACGATGTGGTCGATGTGCTCGATCGAGACCGGGCAGGCCTGCACACAGGCGCCGCAGGTCACGCAGTCCCAGACCGACTCCTCCGGAACCGCGGCTGCAACCAGCCGCGCATCGCGATCGCCGGACAACAGCTGATCGCGCAGACCCATGATCACGAGCTTGGGCGACAGCAGCTTGCCGGTCTGATGGGCCGGACAGACGTCCTGGCAGCGCCCGCACTCGGTGCAGGAGAAGGAGTCCATCACCTGCTTCCAGGTCAGGTCGGCGGCCGTCCCGGCGCCGAAGCGCAGATCCTCCTCGCTCTCTCCCTCCTCCGGTTCGAAGCGCAGCGGCTCGAGCCGCCCGCGCGCCCGGGTGCGGCCGAACCACACGTTGATCGCGGCGGTCGCGATGTGCAGGTGCTTGGAATGCGGTAGGTACGCGAGGAAGGCGAGGATCGTGGCAACGTGGATCCAGACGAACACCCGCTCCAGCACGCGCGTCGCCGCCCCTTGGCCGAACAGGTGCGAGAGCAGATGCGAGACCGGCGACCACGACGGCGGCCACTCGTTGTAGTGCAGCGCGATCCGCGAGGCGTGCCAGAGCAGCAGCGAGATCACGATGGTCGCGATCAGCCCGAGGATCAGGTACGCGTCGCCGGCATGGCTGCCCTCGAAGCGCCGCGGGCGCACGAACCTGCGCACGTAGAACGCCGAACAGACGCCGAACAGCACGAGCACGCAGAAGACGTCGACCAGCAGCGCGTACCAGCCCTGGTGACCGAGCCACGGGAAGGTCTGGTGGCGATCGACGATCCCGATCATCGCGATCACGATCGTCGGACCGAGCGCGAGGAAGCCCCAGAACACGAAGGCATGCATCAGACCGGGCCAGAAGCGCTGCAGTAGCTTGCGCTGCCCGAGCACGATCGTGACCTCGTTGCGGGCGCGCTCGGGCACATCGCCGGCGCGCTCGGCGGGCTTGGCCGCCTGCACCAGTCGCGTCAGCCGTGCGACGCGACGCCCGCACAGCGTGCCGCTCGCGCCGAGCGCCGCGGCCAGCGCCAGTGCCTCATATGGAGAGACTATGCGCCCCTCGCCTTCCTGATCTCGGCGGCGATCGCCGGCACGACCTCATGCAGGTTGCCGATCACGCCGTAGTCCGCGTGCGCGAAGATCGACGCCTCGCCGTCCTCGTTGATCGCCAGCAGCTTCTTGGCGCCCTTGCAGCCGGCCATGTGCTGGGTGGCGCCGCTGATTCCGCAGGCGATGTAGACATCGGGTGCGACCTTGGTCCCGGTCTGGCCGACCTGGTCGGTGTGCGGACGCCAGCCGGCGCTGGTGACAGCGCGCGAGCAGCCGACCGCGCCGCCGAGCAGGCCGGCGAGGTCCTCGATGATCGCGAAGCCCTCGGCCGAGCCGACGCCGCGCCCGCCGGAGACCACAACCTTGGCGTCCTCGAGTGAGACGCCGGCACTTGCGGCGCCGACCCGCTTGGTCGGCGCCACAGCCCGAGCGTGTTGGGAGGGCGCGACGACCTCCGCCTGCACGGTGGCGCCGGCGGCGGCGACAGCATGCGGCGCCACCGTGAGCAGCAGGGTCGAGGAGTGCAGCAGCGCCTCCTCGAGCAGGCTTCCGCCCCAGCGCACGCGCGTCACCGTCGGCGGCGAGCCGGCGGCGAAGGCGATCGTGTTGGCCGCAAGCGGCAGGTCGAGGATCGCCGCCGCGTGGGCGAGCACCTCGTTGCCGCGCTCGGTACCCGCGGCCACGACCGCCCGCGGCGCGCGCGCCGCGATCTGATCGGCGAGCGTCTGTCCCCAGGCGGCGGGCGCGTAGTCACCGCTGATCGTCAGCGCCGCCACCTCGCCGTCGATCCCGCGCGCGAACGTCATCGCCTGCTGCGCGAGCTCGTCGGCTGGATCCTCGACAAAGACCAGCACGCTCACCTAGAGCACCCCCAGTTCGGCCAGGACCGCGACCACGGCGGGCGCAGCCTCGGCGCCGCTACCGAGCACCTGCACCTGCTTGCCGGAATCGGGCGGCAGTACCAGCCGAACCATCTCCAGCTGCGCCGCGGGTCGCTGTGGGTTGGATGCCTCGAGCGGCTTGCGCTTGGCCCGCAGCCGGCCCGGGACCGACGGGTAGCGCGGCAGGTTGATTCCCTCCTTGACCGAGACGACGGCCGGTAGCGGCAGCTCGTAGATGTCGCGGCCGGCGGCGACCTCCTGCTCGCAGACGGCGTTCCCGCCCTCGAACGAGATCGCCTTGACACCGGTGACCGAAGGCATGCCGAGCGCATGCGCGACGCGGATCGCCACCTGGTAGTTGCCGGCATCGGCCGACTCGTTGCCGAACAGGATCAGGTCGGGCGCCTCCTGCTGCGCCCGGATCGCGGTGACGATCGCCGCAGCGGTGCCCTGCGGGTCCCATTCCGCACCGTCGGTAACTAGGTGGATCGCGCGGTCGGCGCCGATCGCCATCATGTCGCGCAGCTGCTCCTCGGCCTCGGCCGGGCCGAGCGTAAGCACCGTCACGGAGCCGCCCTCGCGCTCGACGATCTGCACCGCCTCCTCGACCGCGCACTCCTCATGCGGGCTGACGGTGAAGCCGAGGTGCTTGGTCGAGAGCGCGCGCTGATCGTCGCTCAGCGTGATCTTGCCGCCTGTCAGCGGCACCCGCTTCACACATACACATATGTTCATATGTACATGCCGCCAGCCAGCTAGCTGCGAATGCGAGAGTTGTCGGGATCGAACAGCGAGGTCGCGTCGGTCGACTGCACCGTGACCGGATAGCGCTCGCCCATGTACTGCACCAGCAGCCGCTCGCCGATCCTGGCGTGCTCCGGCGGCAGGTAGCTCATCAGGATGTACTTGCCCAGAGACGGGCCCGAGCCGGCGCTGGTCACATAGGAGCGCCGCCCCTTGCTGTCGGTGATCGGCGCGCCGTCCGGCGTGAGGATCGGCTCCTTGCCGAGCATGTAGCGCTTGACGCCGGATGCGGAGGCGTGGTCCTCGACGGTCAGCGTGCACATGTGGGCCGCCGGTGCCTCCTCGCGGTGGCCGACGTGTGCGGCCTTGCCGATGAAGTCCTGGTCCTTGACCTTGCCCCAGGCCATGCCGGCCTCGACCACGTTGTACTCGCCGTCGAGCTCGGCGCCGTAGGCGCGGTAGCCCTTCTCGAGCCGGCCGGTGCTGCCGTAGACGCCGCTGCCGGCGGCGATCATGCCTTGCGGCTCGCCGGCCTCCACGAGCACATCCCATAGCCGCGCGCCCTGCTCGATCGGCACGTACAGCTCCCAGCCAAGGTCACCGACGTAGGAGATCCGCGAGGCCAGCACCTCAAGCGGCCCGACCTCGATGTTGCGCCATTGCGCGAAGGGGAAGCCCGCGTGCGAAACATCCCCTCGGGAGATGGAGGAGAGGATGTCTCGTGCACGCGGTCCCCAGAGGCCCAGAGTCGTCCAGGCACTCGTCTGGTCGTGGACCTGAGCGGAGCCGTCCTCGGGCAGGTGATCCTTGAACCACTTGAGGTCGGACATGCCGTAGGCGCCGCCGGTGACGACTCGGAAGACGTCGTCGGCCATGCGCATGATCGTCAGGTCCTGCTTGAAGGTCCCGCTCGGCGTCAGCAGCGGCGTGTAGACGACGCGGCCGACCGGCACATCCATCTGCCGCATCGCCAGGCGCTGCACGACATCGAGCGCGCCGCGCCCGGTGACGTCGAAGATCGCGAAGGCGGTCAGGTCGACGATCGCGGCGCGGTCGCGCATCGCCAGGTGCTCGGCGTTGATGATCGGCGACCACCAGCGCGCCTCCCACTCGGACTCGCGGCGCGAGATGCGGTCGCCGTACTCCTCGAGCAGGCCCGCGTTGGACTCGTACCAGACGGGCCGCTCCCAGCCGGCGGCCTCGTAGAAGACGGCTCCGAGCTGGCGCTCGCGCTCGTGGAACGGAGCAACCCGGACGCCGCGGTCGGACTCCCACTGTTCGCTGGGATGCACGATCCCGTACATCTTGTTGAAGCCCTCACCGGCCCGGGCGAATACGTGCGCGCGTGTCTTCTGCGACGGATATGAGCGCGCGATGTTCGATTCGAAGACATCGATCTCAGACTCGCCGTGAACCATCAGCTCCGCAACCGTCTTGCCTGCGCCCGGGCCCTCCTTGATCCAGATCGCGGCAGCCGACCAGAGGCCCCTGACCTCCGGCGTCTCGCCGAGCAGTGGCAGGCCGTCGTAGCTGACCGACAGCAGGCCGTTGATCGCGTATTTCACGCCCACGGACTCGTCGCCGACGATCTCCGGCATCAGCTCGAGCGCGATCTCCATCTGCGGATCGAAGTCGTGCTGCGTGAACGGCAACTCGGTCGGCGTCAGCGCCGATTCCTCGATCGAGGGGATGTCCTCGGCCTCCATCATGATCGGCCGGTGGGCGTAGGAGCCGATCTCGAGGCCCGTGCCCTCCTGACGCTCGTACATGTTGGTGTCGACGTCGCGGATGATCGGGTACTCGATCATCCCCTTGGCGCCGGCGAAGCGCGGCACCGGACCGATGTCGATCATCTGATGAACCGACGGCGCGATCGGAATCGATGCGCCGGCCATGCGCGCGAGCTTCGGGCTCCAGCAGCCACAGGCGATGACGACACGCTCGGTGGCGATGTCGCCCCTGGTCGTGCGGACGCCACGGAGCCGGCCGCCGCGCACGTCGAAGCCGAGCACCTCGGTGTTGGCTGACACGGTCAGACCGGCCTCCTGAGCGCGCTCGCGCATGATCGTCGCAGCGCGCAGCGAGTCGACGACTCCGGCGCCCGGCGTGTAGAAGCCACCGACGATCAGCTGCTCGTTGATGAAGGGAACGAGCTCCTTGACCTCATCCGCTGTGACGATCGAGACCGGCTCGATCCCCCATGAGATCGCCGAGGACACACGCCGCTGCAGCTCCTGCATGCGCTCCTCACCACGCGCGACCTCGATGCCACCGCTCTCGATGAACACACCCAGGTCCTTGTACTGACGCATGCTCTCGAGTGTCAGCTGCGTCATCTCCTTGGAGTGGTCGACCGGGAAGATGAAGTTGGAGGCGTGACCGGTGGAGCCTCCCGGATTCGGCAGCGGGCCCTTGTCGATCAGGGTGATGTCGTGCTGGCCCAGCCGCGTCAGGTGATAGGCAAGGCTGTTCCCGACGATCCCCGCACCGATGATGACGATGCTCTGGGATGCGGGCAGGGGACCGCTGGAACTGCTCATACAACTTATATATCACGGAGGTACAGCCCGCAGCAACCGGCTGGCGGGCCCGGTCAGACCGCGTAGGCCGAGAGCGGTGTTTCGGGCGGCTGCTCGATCGCCACCCGTGGCGCAATCTCGGCGATCAGCGCGACCGCCGCGTCGATCTCGGCGGGGCGCGCGGTGAACGGCAGCCGCACGTAACGCTCGAGCAGGCCACCGGAGGCGAAGCGAGGCCCGGGCGTCAGTGCCAGCCGGTGCTCGCGCGCGAGCACCATCAGGCTGGTGGCGATCGGCTGCGGCATCTGCACCCAGAACACCAGCCCGCCGGCAGGCTGCGTGTAACGCCAGTCGGGAAGGTGCCGGTGCAACGCCTGCGCCAGTACCGACCTGCGTGACCGTGCCAGCTCGCGGCGCTCAGCCAGAAGCGCATCGAGCTCGGCGAACGCCTCGGCAGCGATCAGCTGCTCGAGCACCGGGCTGGAGAGGTCGACCCCGGCGCGCGAGGCGGCGAGCCTGCGGATCAGGCCCGGCGCTGTGCGGACCCAGCCGACGCGCATCCCTCCCCAGACGGCCTTGCTCAGCGAGCCGACGGTGATCACCCGATCGCCGGGGGCAACCGCCGCGAACGGCGGCGGCTGCTGCACGCCGTCGAGGTTGAGCTCGCCGAAGGTCTCATCGACGATGACGTAGCCCCCGGCGCGGGTCAGCGCCGTCAGCGCCCGCCGGCGGGCAGCGTGATCCATCAGGGCGCCGGTCGGATTGTGAAAGTCGGGAATCAGGTAGGCGAGCGCCGGCTCGTGCCGCGAGCAGAGCGCCTCCAGCTGCTCGTGATCCCAGCCCTGGGACGAGACGGGCACCGAACGCAGGCGCGCCCCGGCGCGGCGGAGCCCATCGAGCACGGCCGGATAGCTCGGGAGCTCGACCAGCGCGTTGCGTCCACGGGGGAGCAGGGCACGAATCGTGAGATCGATCGCCTGCAGCGCACCGGCGGTGACGAGGACCTGATCCGGGGTGGTCGGCAGCCCGCGCGAGGTGTAGCGGGCGGCGATGGCCTCACGCAGCGGCGCCAAACCAAGCGGTGAGTAGCCGTGATGGTCGAGCCAGGCGGGCAGCTTGGCGATCGCCACGTGCGCGAGTTCGAGGATCCGGGCCGGCGCAGGCAGCGAGGCGATCGTGAGATCGAGCTCGGCCGGTGGCGCATCGTCGAGCGCCTGACGCACGACCGTGGGAATCGTGACCCAGCTGCCCGATCCGAGCGTGCTCAGCAGATAGCCTTCGGCGCGCAGACGATCGTAGGCGGCCGTGACCGTGGCCCGGCTGAGGCCGAGTCCGCCCGCGAGTGCGCGTTCGGCGGGCAAGCGCATGCCCGACGGCATCTGCCCGTCGAGCACGAGGGTGCGGAGCGTCGCTGCCAGGCGCTCGGCGGCGGGGCCGCCACGGCGCCAGTCGCCGAGCAGCTCAACTATCCGATGCAGGCCGATCTCAGGCATCGCCAGGCCAATAGTGCCAGATTGGCCTGTTCCAAACCAGGCCAATTTGTCGCATGATGACGGCAGTGAGATTCAACAGCCTGATCCCGCAGCCGCGCGTCGAGCGCCTCGCCCGCCTCTACCCCGGGCTGATCCTCTATGGGGTGAGCGACGGCATGCTGCTGCTCGCCGGACTCGGCGTCGACCCCTGGGACGTGCTGCAGCAGGGCCTGTCGCGGCGGATCGGCCTCGGCGTCGGCACCTGGGCGATCATCGTCGGCTTCGCCGTGCTGCTGCTCTGGTTGCCGCTGCGCCAGCGTCCCGGATTCGGCACGGCCAGCAACGTGATCGTGGTGGGCGCGGTGATCGATCTGGTGCTCGCGCTCGTGCCCACACCGCATGGCGCCGTGCTGCGCTACCTCATGATGCTCGCCGGCGTACTGCTGAACGGCGTCGCGACGGGCGCCTACATCGGGGCCGGGCTCGGCCCTGGACCTCGCGACGGGCTGATGACCGGACTGGCCGAGCGTGGTCTCTCGATCCGCGTTGTCCGCACCTGCATCGAGCTCACCGTGCTCGCGATCGGCTGGCTGCTCGGCGGCTCTGTTGGCGTGGGCACCGTCGTCTACGCGCTGGGCATCGGGCCACTCGCGCACTTCTTCATTCCGCGGCTGGCGATTGACCGAGGGCGCGTGCGCGCCCGGCCGCGCGCAGCCATGACTGCGGCCCAGCTGGAGCCGGCGCCCACCGCGCCCGGCCTGCACGAGGAGTACGTCCCGTGATCATCTCGAGCGCGGCCGCCGCGGGGATGGCGGCCACCGCACTGGGGATGGTGCTCACGCCCGGACCGAACATGATGTACCTGGTCTCGCGCAGCATCAGCCAGGGCCGCATGGCAGGCCTGGTCTCCCTGACGGGAACGGCGACCGGCTTTGTCGTCTACATGGTGATGGCGAACCTCGGACTGGCCACCGTGTTCGTACTCGTGCCCGCGCTCTACATCTGCTTCAAGGCCACCGGCGCGGTCTACATCGCCTACCTGGCCTACGGCGCGCTGCGGCCCGGCGGCGCCGGGCTCTTCGAGCCGCGGGCGCTAGAGCGCGATTCAAACTGGCGTCTGTACCGCATGGGCCTGATCACCAACCTGCTGAACCCAAAGGCGGCGATCCTCTACCTGGCCCTGATCCCCGAATTCATCCAGCCGGCGGCAGGCCACGTGATCGCCCAGGGCTTTGCCCTGGGCGGCATCCAGATGAGCGTCAGCCTCACGGTCAACACCCTGCTGATCCTGGCCGCAGGCTCGATCGCGACATTCCTCGCCGCACGCCCGCAGTGGACACGGTTGCAACGCCGCGTGACCGGCGCCCTGCTTGGCGCGATCGTCGTGATGCTCGCCCGCGAGGTCCCGTCCCGCGCCCGCGTGTGACGGGTCAACACTCGACGACGTTGACGGCCAGGCCTCCGAGCGAGGTCTCCTTGTAGCGGTCGCTCATGTCGCGACCGGTCGCGTACATGGTGCGGATCACGGCGTCGAGTGAGACGTAGTGACTGCCGTCGCCGCGCAGGGCGAGCTGGCAGGCGTTGATCGCCTTGACGGCGGCGATCGCGTTGCGCTCGATGCACGGCACCTGCACGAGGCCGGCGATCGGATCACAGGTCAGTCCGAGGTTGTGCTCCATCGCGATCTCGGCGGCGTTCTCGACCTGGCGGGGCGTGCCGCCCATCACCTCGCAGAGGCCGCCGGCGGCCATCGAGCAGGCCGAGCCGACCTCGCCCTGGCAGCCGACGTCGGCGCCTGAGATCGAGGCGTTCTCCTTGCAGAGGCTGCCGATCGCGGCGGCCGTGAGCAGGAAGCGGAAGACGCCCTCCTCATCGGCTCCGGGGACGAAGCGCACGTAGTAATGCAGGACCGCGGGGACGATGCCGGCGGCGCCGTTCGTCGGCGCGGTGACGACGCGGCCGCCGGAGGCGTTCTCCTCGTTGACGCTGAGCGCGAACAGGTTGACCCATTCCAGCTGCTTCAGCGGCGCCCGCTCCGACTCGGCCGCCAGCTGGGCGTGCAGCTTGGAGGCGCGGCGCGGGATGTGCAGGCTGCCGGGCAGCTCGCCCTCCTGCGTGAGCCCCCGGTTGACGCAGTCCTGCATCGCCTGCCAGATCACGCGCAGCCGGGACTCGACCTCCTCGAGGCTGCGGATCGAGAGCTCGTTGGCGCGGGCGAGCTCACCGATCGTCATGTCCGTGGCCTCGGCGTGAGCGACCAGCTCGGCGGCGCTCGTGAAGGGAAACGGCAGATCCAGGGGCGGGGGCGGTTCGCGGCCGAGCTCGGTCTCGCGCACGATGAATCCGCCGCCGATCGAGAAGAAGGTCTCGCTAGCGAGCTCGGTGCCGGCCGCGTCGCGGGCACTGAACGCGAGCGCGTTGGAGTACTCGGGCCGGCGCTCACCGCGGCGCTGCTCGATGTCGACCGCGGGATCAAAGGTGATCCCGTGGCGGCCCAGCAGGCGCAGCTCGCGCTGCTCGCCGATCAGCTCGATGCGCGCAGGGATGGTGTCGACATCGACTGTCTCGGGACGCTCGCCCTCGAGCCCCATCAGCACCGCCGAGTGGGTGCCGTGGGCCTTGCCCGTCAGCGCCAACGAGCCGTACAGCTCGACCCGCAGATTGATCACGCGCTTCAGCGTCTCCGCTCGATTGAGCGACTCGACGAAGCTCAGCGCGGCCCGCATCGGTCCGACCGTGTGCGAGCTCGAGGGGCCGATACCGACCGAGAAGAGGTCAAAGACGCTGACAGTCATGGTGGCACCCCTTCCACCCTCGGCCCGCCCGTGGCTCAGCGGAGCCGACGGGCGGGAGGCGAGGGCCCAAGGGCTTATCTCACTCGGCCGGTATCTCCCCGTAGACCATCCCGAGGTCGATTCCCTGGCGTTTGCGGACGATCTGGGAGATCACGTAGATCCCGATCGCCAGCACGTACATACCGCCCATCAGGTAGTAGGAGTCGGTGTTGTTGACACCGTAGGCGCTGTCGGAGAACCACTTGATCAGCGCCCAGATCAGGATCACCGCGAACGCGAGCGCGGCGGCCGTGATCAGCGGCAGCCCGAGCACCCTGTACTTGGCGATCGGCGATGCGTTGTAGATCTCGGGCTTGCGCCACGGCAGGATCGCCGCCGAGACGGTGGTGCCGAGGAACGTGATCGCGATCACCAGCGTCGCGTCCAGCGTGTAGGACCGGAACGAATGGCTCCAGGCGTAGAGCGCCGCCAGCGGGATCGATGGCAGCAGCATCAGTGCCAGCGCCCAGTACGGCACGCCGTTGCGCGATACGCTCGCGACCCTCTCAGGCAGGATGCGATCGAAGGATGCTGCGAACACAACGCGGGTCGAGGACAGGAACACAGACCCGACCCAGCCGAAGAACCACAGCGACATCACCGTGATCAGGATGAACTGCAGCACCGGGCTTGAGAAGACCATCGATGCGAGCAGCGCAGGGTACGGGAACACTCCGGTCGGCCCCGTTCCCAGGTAGAACGCGTTGTTGCCGCCCATGTAGAAGCTCCAGCCGAACGTCTTGGAGAACAGCAGGAAGAAGATGCCCGCGACGATCGTCGTGACGATCAGGGCACCGCCCATCGCGTAGATGTTCTTGCGGAAGTCAGACGCCCCCCGGACCTCGCCGTAGAGCGTCGCGCCCCAGTTCGACCAGAGGTTGAAGAACATCAGCATCGGGATCAGCACCAGCACGCCGCTGAAGTTGAACGAGCCGACGCCGGTCGGCGCGTAGCCCTTGGTGCCCGCCTTCACCGTCGCCGCGTAGGCGTTTCCGGTCGTGCCGTAGAGCTTGTGGGCCTGGCTGTTGAAGTCGTTGATGAAACCGCTGTGGGAGGTGACGAGCAGGATGATCGCCATCACGGCCAGGCCGAACAGGCCACCGTAGAAGCAGAACTTCTGGATGCGTCCGTAGGTCCGGATCCCCAGTGCGATGAACAGGGATGCCAGCAGCGCCGTGATCACCGACGCCACGAAGATGCCGGCATTGCCCGCCCAGAAGGTCACGCCGCTGTGCCAGCCGACGATCGCCGACAGCGGCCCGAGCACCTCGATGTTGAGGATGTTGGCGTAGATCGGGACCCAGTACCAGAGGATGAACCACCAGCCCGCGACCGCCAGCACGAAGCCGATGCCGCCACCGAGCACGCGACTCATCCAGACGTAGTCACCGCCGGCGCGCGGCATCACCGAGATCAGCGACGCGTAGGTGATCGCCTGGAAGACCAGGAACGCGCCGGAGACGATGACCGCCCACATCAGACCGCCATTGGGAATGAACGGCGCCGAGGCGAAGATGAACCAACCGAGCGTGACCAGGTTGATCGCGAAGGTGGCGTATACGAACGCGTCGCGCACCGACCAGCCGCGTACGAGGCCGGTGGCCTTGCGCACGAACACGGCACGCTCTTCGAAGCCTGCGCCCCCGCCACCTGCAGTAGCCGTCATATCCCTACCCCCGTTGCGATGAACATGCCGCTTGTCTCCTCTCCCTGTAGGACCTGGATGGTGTCCGGCCGGACGTGTCCCTCAACCCGCCGCCGTCCGTTGTTCCTCAACCGCTTGTGAGCACGAACTTCTTGACCTGCTTGCCGTCCTCGATGTCGATCACGGCCCCGAGCAACTGGCCCTGCTCGTAAGAGCTGCCGGGGTTTATGCACAACGTCTTGCCGAGCCGCTTGGTGCCGCGCGCCTCGTGGATGTGGCCGTGCAGCGAGAGCGCCGGCGCGAACCGCTCGATC
>DASZMI010000077.1:0-29060 GCA_035551915.1 Solirubrobacteraceae bacterium
TACTTGCGGCGGGGGCCACTAAGCGCAACTCAGTTGCCGCCGGTGCTGTTGCACAATCGGCGTATGGCAGCAGCAGCCGCCGCCCTTGGAGCATTCGTCGCGTGGGTGCTGTTCCGCGACCGCCGGCGCCGCCGGCTTCCCGGCCGCGCCTCGATCGTCTCGCCGCGGAACTCGACCAAGGTCGCGCCCGACGGCTCCGTGCATTCGGTCCAGTCCGCCCACCTGGAGCTGCCGCGCTCCGAGCTCGAGCGCCTCTGGACCCCGGCTCAGCTCGAGAACCTGGGCGCGACCTACTGGCGCTTTCTCACGCGAGCCACGCTCGGGATCGTGCGCGTCGTCTACAGCCACGACGAGCGCTCGGTGGTGCTGGCGACCAAGCCGCTGACGCTGCTGCGCTTCAACCCACCGGACTATTCGATGGAATCCAACCGCGGCAGCCTCACGTGGGCGATCCGCGACGGTCTGCTGGTCTCACACGCCGGGCGCGGCTCCGGATTCCTGTCGGTGCGCGTCAGCCGTGACGGTGGCGTCAGCGACCCGGCCAAGCTCGATATCGACGTCGAGGTCGCCAACTTCTACCCGGCGATCGCCTCGCGCCTGGGCAGGCCGGTCTATGAGGCCACCCAGTCGTTCGTGCACGTGCTCGTCACGCACGCCTTCCTGCGCTCGCTGGCGACGCTCGAGCTGCAGGAGTCAAAGGTCGGACGGCTCCGCCACCGACGCTGAGCGCCAACCATCGGGCCCGGCCCCGCTGGGCCAGGCCCGGCTCAGGCGGATCAGATGTCGAAGCCGGCGTTCAGCTCGCGCAGCTTGGCGCGGTCGTGGCGGGCGCTGATCCGGCGCACGGTACCGGAGCGCGTACGCATCACCAGCGACTCGGTCGATGCCTTGCCGCCGCTGTGATAGCGGACACCCTGCAGCACGTCACCGTCGGTCACGCCGGTGGCGGCGAAGAAGACGTGCTCACCCCGCACCAGATCGTCCTTGGTCAGGACGCGACCCAGCTCATAGCCGGCCGCGAGCGCCCGCGTGCGCTCGCCCTCGTCACGCGGCCACAGCCGGCCCAGGATCTGCCCACCCAGGCACTTGATCGCCGAGGCCGAGATCACGCCCTCCGGCGTGCCGCCGATGCCCCAGAGGACATCCACCGGTGAGTTGTCCGAAACCGCCAGCAGCGACGCCGAGACGTCGCCGTCGACGATCAGACGCGCGCGGGCGCCGGCCTCGCGGACGGCGGCCATCATCTCGTGGTGGCGCGGGCGGTCGAGCATCACGACGATCACGTCACGGATGCTCTTGCCGCGGCGCTCGGCGATCAGCTGCAGCGTCTCCGGCAGAGGCCGCTCCAGGTCCAGGAGATCGGCGATGTCGGGACCACCGGCCAGCTTCTCCATGTAGACGCATGGTCCCGGGTCGAACATCGCGCCACGCTCGGCCAGAGCGATCACGGTCAGCGCGCTCGGCATGCCCAGTGCCGCCAGCCGCGTGCCCTCGAGCGGGTCCACGGCGATGTCGACCAGCGGTGGCGTGCCGTCGCCGATGTGCTCCCCGTTGTAGAGCATCGGCGCCTCGTCCTTCTCCCCCTCGCCGATCACGACGACCCCGTCCATCGACACCGTGTCGAGCACGTGCCGCATCGCGTCAACGGCGGCCTGGTCGGCCGCCTCCTTGTCACCGCGACCGATCTCGCGCGCGGCCGCGAGCGCCGCCGCCTCGGTCACGCGCACGAGCTCGAGCGCCAGGTTACGATCGGGTTTCGTCGATTCATTGCGTTCCATTGGGATCAGGCTACCGTTCGCACTCTTGGAAACCCCGCTCTATCGGCGCTGGCTGCCATCGGGCACCTCGATCAACGCTCGCAGTTATCTGCAGTCGCTGCAGCTGCGGCGCAAGGCGATGGACCGGCCCTACGTGCTCGCCAACTTCGTCACGAGCCTCGACGGGCACTCGACGGTCGATGGCCTCTCCCGCAAGCTCTCGAGCGCCGCCGACCGCGCCATGTTCTACGCCCTGCGTGAGCGCGTGGACGGCGTGCTGATCGGGCGCAAGACACTGGCCGCCGAGCACTACAAGCGAATGCTCCCGGCCGACGAGCGCCGCGAATGGCGCCTGCGCACGGGCCGGCCCGCCGAACCGCTGGCTGTGACCATCAGCCGCAGCGGCCAGGTGCCACGCGATCTGCCGCTCTTCACCGACACCCCCGAGCGAGCACTGGTGCTCGAGGGCGCCGAGCTCACGTTGAGCGACGCGCTGCTCACCCTGCGCCAGCTACACGGCGTCGAGTCACTGCTCTGCGAGGGCGGCCCCACGCTGTTCGGCGCGCTGCTCGCGGCCGGGCTGGTCGACGAACTCTTCCTGACGCTCGCGCCAAGCCTTGTCGGGGGAGCGTCTGGCCCGGCGGTGGTCAGCGGACCACCGCCGGAGGTACCCGCTGCACTCAAGCTCGTGGGCGTGCTCGAGCACGACGGCACGCTGTTCCTGCGCTACCTGGCGAGTTAGCGCCCGTATCTAACGCACAAAGTTCGCCGCAGGTGCGCTCACTGCGGCCACTTGGCTAGAGCCCGAGACCCTCGACGCCCTTCTCATCCCACCCGAGGTGATGGGCGAGCTCGTGGCGAACGGTGCGGCGTACCTGCTCGCGCAGCAGTTCGGTGTCGTGGCCGAAGTCACGCATCAGCGTGTCGCGGAAGATGACGATGCGCTCATGGAAGTGGTTCTGGACGATCGTGTCGCCCTGGTAGAGGCCGTAGGCGCCACGACGGCCGCGACCGGTGCGCACGGCGGCGCCGCCGTCTGAGACGACCACCGCAACGTGCTCGAGCGCGCGGTGGAACTCGAGCGGCAGCTCATCCAGCGCGGAGCGCACCAGCGCCTTGAAGTCCTCCTCGCTGTCGAGTTCGAGCGCGTCATACTCGTCGGTCTCGCCGAAATCGCCGAAGTCATCGCCGTCCCAGGGATCGTCGGCGGCCAGGCGCTCGGCGCGCTGCACCAGCGCCTCGAAGTCGTCCTCGGATGCGGGCGACTGCCAGTTGGCGAAGTGCACCAGCGACAGCACGATCACGCCCGTGACGATCGAGCCCCCGAGCACCACCACCGAGCCCACCTCGACGACGCGCAGCAGGCCGACCGCGTCGAAGTCCGTGACCAGTGCGAAGATGCCGAAGCCCGAGACCAGGGCAGCGAGCGCCGAGAGGATGATCCTGCGGGTGCTCGTCGGCGCGCGCATCATGGCCTATCTCAGCGTCCTCGCGATCACGAGCCGCTGGATCTCGTTGGTGCCCTCGTAGATCTGGGTGATCTTGGCGTCACGCATCATCCGCTCGACCGGGTACTCCTTGACGAAGCCGTAGCCGCCGAGGATCTGCACGGCCTCGACCGTGACCTCCATGGCGGTGTCGGAGCAGAACAGCTTGGCCATCGCCGAGTACTTGCCGAGGTCGGCCTCGCCGCGGTCGACCTTGCAGCAGGCCTGGTAGAGCAGTTCGCGGCCGGCCGCGCACTTGGTCTCCATGTCGGCCAGCTTGAACTGGATCCCCTGGAAGGTGTTGATCGTCTGGCCGAAGGACCTGCGCTGCGCCGCGTAGGCGGCGGCGTAATCGGTAGCGCCCTGGGCGATCCCGAGCGCCTGCGCTGCGACCCCGAGCCGCGAGCGGTCGAGCGTGCTCATCGCCACCTTGAAGCCCCGGTTGACCTCGCCGATCACATTCGCGGCCGGGACGCGCACATCCTCGAACACCGGAGAGCCGGTCGGCGAGGCGCGGATCCCAAGCTTGTGCTCGAGCTTGCCTACGCTGAATCCGGGCCGGTCGGCCTCGACGACGAAGGCGGTGATGCCGTGCGAGTGGCCGGCGTCGCGGTCGGTCACGGCGAACACGCAGTAGAAGTCGGCGATGCCGCTGTTAGTGATCCAGGCCTTGGTGCCGTTGATCACCCACTCCTCGCCCTGCTGCCGCGCGAAGGTGTTCATCGCCCCCGGGTCCGAGCCGGCCTCGGCCTCAGATAGGGCAAAGGCTGGCGACCATTCGCCGCTCGCGCAGCGCGGCAGGAAGCGCTGCTGCAGCTGCGCGGAGCCGTGCAGCTTGATCGGCAGCGTGCCGAGCTCCTGGATCATCAGGATCAGCGCCGTGGAGGCGTCGGCCTTGGCGATCTCCTCGACCGCCATGTTCAGCATCAGCGTGCCGGTACCGGTGCCACCGTGCTCCTCGTCGAACGGCAGCCCGAGGATGTCCTGTTCGGCCAACAGCTGGCGCAGGTCGTGCGGGTACTCGGCCTTCTCATCGATCTCGGCGGCGCGTGGCGCGATCCGCTCGACCGCGATCTGCCGGATCGTGTCGCGGAAGTCCAGGTACTCCTGCGGGATCGTGTAAAGGTCAGCCAGCGCGGCCACAGCCTCAATCCTATCCCGGTGACGCGGGCGGGCGGCCACGAAAGATGAGGGGCCCGCCGGCATGCTTCGCCGGCGGGCGTCATCAGTTACTCAGGCCGCGGCCTTGCCGCTACCAGTTGGCCGGGTGGCGTGCCTTGAAGGTGCCGTAGCCGGGCTCACCGATGCGCACCGGCGACCAACGGTCGTTGCCGTTGAGGGCCGTCTGCGCGGCGGTGTCGAACCAGAGGCCGGCGATCTCCATGTAGGCGTGCGTCGGGCCGTTGGTGTAGATCGTGATCCAGTTGCCCTTGCCCGCCAGGCCGTACTGCAGGAACTGCTCGGAGTCGAGTGGCGTGGCGAGCAGGCCGCCGGCGTGCAGCACGTAGCTGATCGAGCCGGAGCAGTCGTAACCGGCCGCCGTGAACGAGCCGTGGCCGCCACCGTAGATGTAGGGATCGAACGCGATCTGATTGGCCGCGTCGAGCATCTGCACGATCACTTCGGGCGTGCCCTGGGCCGGGACCGCGATGCCGCCGATCAGCGTCGCATCCTGCACCGTCGAGCTCGTGGTCGTGGTCGTCCCCGTGGTCGTGTCGGTGCCGGTCGTGGTCGTCCCGGTGGTCGTCGTCCCCAGTCCGACGCCGCCGGAGAGGCCACTGTCGCCAGCCGGCAGCGGCTGGTTGTCGCTTGTGGCGGTGACGGCCACACCGCTGGCGATCTCCTTGGCGGCGAGCGCGCTCTCGGTGATGTGAAGCTTTGAGCTCAGCAGGCGCTTGAGCGTGCCGATCGTCGTCGGCCCCGCGACCCCGTCGACCGTCAGGCGGTAGCGGCGCTGGAAGGCCTTCAGCTCCCTGAGGGTCAGCGCATTGAAACGGCCCGAGGCGGGAATCTTGAACTTGAGAGCACTTAGATCCCGTTGAAGGATGGTGACATCGAGGCCCCGCGTACCGAGTTGAAGCGTGCGGGTGCCGAAGCTGCGGGCAACCGAAGATGACGTGGTGGTGGTGGACGTCGAGGTCGACGTCGGCATCTGACTACCGGTCTGAACAGTCGACGTCGACGGCGTCGTCGACGTCTCGGACGTGGTCGAAGTGGTCGAGGTGCCCCCCGAGCCGCTGAGACCTCCGCCCCCTGATCCCCCTGCAGCGGCGGCGGGGCCAGCCGCGACAGCGAAGAACAGAATGGAAGTTGCTGCGAGTCGGCGCCAACCGGTCACAGCTTTCGAATACGACAAACTAACCCTTTCTCTTTCCTGCGCCTACGGGGTTAGCTGTCGGGTTCGCGCTGAAAGAGGTTGCGCTACGCCACTATCCATGTGGCGATTCACCCCAAGAGCCGCTATTTGCGACTCAACAACTGGTTCCCCCGCTCCTGTACGAACTGGGCCGTTCAGGACTCGGCTGGGTGTGCTGGCGGGCAGCATAACAGTACGTCAACACGGAAAGCCAGCAATCCGCCGAACTTCCGTGAATAGTCCGTTCAGGACGATCGGCAGGAATTCCCGAAGCTGTAGCTCCGGGCTCTCAATTGCACGCCGCTCAGGGGCCTCACGGATCGCCCAGTAGCCTTATGGAGCGATGAGCGAGGATTACGCACCCCAGCAGGTCGCCGGGCTTCTGAGCGCCGGCGGTGTACAGGTGATCGACGTGCGCACCGCGCCCGAGCACGAGGCGGGGCACATCCCCGGAACGCGGCTGATCGAACTCCAGGAGCTGCCGGGGCAGGCTGCCAGCATCGACCGCGACACACCGGTAATTCTCTATTGCCGCAGCGGTGGGCGCTCGGCGATGGCGACCGAGGCGCTGCTGCAGGCGGGCTTCGACGCCCACAACATGAGTGGCGGGATGCTCGCCTGGGACGCCGCCGGCCTGGAGATGGAGCCGGCGGACGGCCACGTCGCCGCCCACTGAGCCGGCGGCCGGCAACGGGCCGTGAGCAGGTCGGGCCGCGACGGATGAACCGCCGCGGCCCGGACGAGTGCCGCCTCAGGCGCTTGAGCGCCCGAGCCGGCGAAGCCTTTACAAGGTGAAGGCGCCCTACAGCTTCATGACATTGATCGCCTTGGGACCCTTGGGCCCGGGCTCCTCCTCATAGGAGACCTTGGAGCCCTCGGCCAGCGAGCGATACCCGTCAGCTGAGATCGAGGTGTGGTGAACGAAGAGGTCACGGCTGCCCTCGTCGGGCGTGATGAAGCCGAAGCCCTTCTCGTCGCTGAACCACTTGACTGTTCCGGTTGGCATATGGAGTTGTCCTCCGTAGCTACTCAGTGCTTCTACCGCGAGGACGTCTCTCCCGACCACCGGTGCCTGCACCTACTCTGCGCCGCCGTTCATTACGGCGGCCTTACGTCGGTGAAGCTAGCACGCGATCTCGACCGATACGAGCCCCAAACCCCTTGAATTACGGCATGATCACAAGACCTTTGGCCCCTCGGGTGCATGTATGCAGAAGGCCCCGCTCGCATACGTACTGCCCAGCGCCCCGGGAGCGGCGATGGAGCAGCCAGAATGAGACGATGCGCTGGCTCATCGATGGCATGAACGTGATCGGCACGCGCCCCGACAGATGGTGGCGGGATCGTGACGCGGCGATGCTGCGACTCGTCGACCAGCTGGAGCGCTGGGCAGCCGAGGAGGGCGAGGACGTGGTTGTCGTGTTCGAACGCCAGCCCTCTCCCCCGATCCGTTCGACGGTGATCGGGGTCACCCACGCTCCGAAGCCCAAGGCCAACGCCGCCGACGACGAGATCGTAGCGCTGCTGCAGGCCGCGGAGCACCCGCATGCGATGCGCGTGGTCACCTCCGATCGTGGCCTCAGCGAGCGCGCCCAGGCGCGCGGCGCTACGGTCGAGGGAGCCGACTCCTTCCGCTCGCGGATCGAGTCGATCTGACGTGCGCCCGCGACGACTGCCCGGCCGGATGCGATTGCTTGCGACAATGAACGCCGATGGCTGATCAGGACAACGAGCGACGGCCGCCCGGCGGCCCGCAGGGCGGCTGGCGCCGGCCCGGCGGCCAGTCAGGAAGCCGCCTGCAGCCCTCGCGCCAGGGGGACAAGCGCGGTCGCGGCAACGGCCCGCCCCAGGGGCAGCCGCCAAACTGGCGCGTGACCCAGCCTCCCGGCCGGCCGCCGGCCAGCAGCATGCGTGGCGGCGGCCCCGGCGGCCGTGGCCCACGCAATCAATGGGTGATCATCTCGATCGTCGTCCTCGCGCTGCTCGCGATCAACATCGCGGTCGAGAACGCGGCCCTGTCCCCGAATCGGGTGCGCATCCCCTACAGCCCGACCTTCCTGACGCAGTTGCAGCACAACAACGTGAGCTCGGTCTCGAGCACGTCGGACGCGATCCAGGGGAGCTTCAAGCACCCGGTCCGTTACAAGACCGGCACGCCGACCACGGAGTTCTCGACGCAGATCCCGAGCTTCGCGGATGACCGCGCGCTGTATCAGCAGTTCATCAACAAGGGTGTCACGATCAACGCCCAGAACCCCAACCAGGGCGCGTCGCTGATCGAGAGCATCCTCTTCGGCTTCGGCCCGACGCTGCTGTTCGTGCTGCTGTTCTTCTGGATCATGCGCAGGGCCGCGGCAGGTGGCGGCGGTGCCGGCGGCCTGATGTCGTTCGGCCGCTCACGCGCACGACGCGTCGAGGGCCAGGACCTGCCGGTGACCTTCGAGGACGTGGCCGGCATCGACGAGGCCAAGGACGAGCTGCATGAGATCGTCGACTTCCTCAAGAGCCCCGACAAGTATCTGGCGCTCGGCGCCAAGATTCCGCGCGGCGTGCTGCTGAGCGGGCTCCCCGGCACCGGCAAGACGCTGCTGGCGCGCGCGGTCGCCGGCGAGGCGGGCGTGCCGTTCTTCCACATGTCGGCCTCGGAGTTCGTCGAGATGATCGTCGGCGTCGGCGCCTCGCGCGTACGCGACCTCTTCAACCAGGCCAAGGAGGCCGCCCCGGCGATCATCTTCGTCGACGAGCTCGACGCCGTCGGGCGCTCGCGCTCCTCGGCCGGCCCCAACATCGGCGGCGGCCACGATGAGCGCGAGCAGACGCTCAACCAGATCCTGACAGAGATGGACGGCTTCGACGCGCGCACCGGTGTGATCGTGCTGGGCGCGACCAACCGCCCCGAGATCCTCGACCAGGCGCTGCTGCGTCCCGGCCGCTTCGACCGCCGCGTCGTCGTGCAGCCCCCGGACCGCGTGGGCCGCGAGGCGATCCTCAGGGTGCACACGCGCTCGGTGCCGCTGGACCCCGAGATCGACCTCGGGCAGATCGCCTCCACGACGCCGGGCATGGTCGGTGCGGACCTCGCCAACCTGGTCAACGAGGCCGCGCTGCTGGCCGCCAAGCGCAGCCACCCCGTGGTCAACCAGCAGGACTTCACCGACGCGCTGGAGCGGATCGTGCTGGGCGCCGCCCGTAGCGTTGTGATGAGCGACGACGACCGCAAGCGCACCGCCTACCACGAGGCCGGACACGCGATCGTCGGCATGCTCACCCCGGGCGCCGACCCCGTGCGCAAGGTCTCGATCATCCCGCGCGGCCAGGCTCTGGGCGTCACCTTCTCGGCACCCGACGCGGACCGCTTCAACCTCGACGAGCGTCATCTGCTCGCGCAGATCAAGGTCGCACTCGGCGGCCGCAGCGCGGAGGAGATCATCTTCGGCGACCTCACGACGGGCGCCGAATCAGACATCCAGCACCTCACCCGCATCGCCCGCTTCATGGTCGGGCGTTGGGGCATGAGCGGCGCGATCGGCCCGATCGCGGTGCTGCCCTCGGAGGCCACGAGCATGCTGCTCCCGGGCGTGTCAGAGACCTCCCAGAAGACCCAGGAGACCATCGATCAGGAGGTCCACCGGATCGTCGACGCCGCCCGCTCCGACGTGCTGACGCTGCTGCGCGATCACCGTGAACAGCTCGATGACCTCGTCACCGCGCTGCTCGCGCACGAGACCCTCGACATGGCCGACGCCTATGCCGCTGTCGGCGTCGACGCGCCCGCCCGGGTGGCGGACACACCCGCGGACGCGCCGCCGCTCGCCCGTGAGGCCGGCGACTGAACGGCCGTCAGGGTTCACGACGAAATTAGTGACGGAATTGGGTGGTCAACCCGTGGATGGCAGGCGACGCACGCGAGCGAAGCAATAGCGGGCTATTGCGAGCGAGTGGGTGGCGACTGGCGCCGCGGGGTGGCCGCACAAACCGTCAATCATTTAGTCGTGAGCCCTTAGTCGCCCAGGTGCGTCATCCGTGCGAGCGCCTCATGGCACTCCACGACGCGCTTCTTGACCCGGTCTGAATCGGGCCGGTCGTGCACCAGATCCCATGTGCGATCGGCGATCTCGCGCGCCCTCTCCGGCGTGGCGAGATCCCAGAGGCGGTCGACGAGCTTGAGCTCGAAGGCCTCGATCTGTTCCACCGGACTGCCCGGAGGCATCTTCGGAAGGGGCTCGCCGGTGGTCTCACGCCACATGCCGGTGGCGACCAGCAGGCGGTTTCGCAGTTGGATCTGGTCCATCGGAGGCATGATCCTAGAGGCCCCGCCGATCCAATGCGGTGTTGTCGCTCAGACGCCGATCGGCCACTACTTCTGACCCGACCCCTAATCTGGCCGCGATGCTGTTCGTCACCTGGAATGTGAACTCGCTGCGCGCGCGCCTGCCGCGCGTCCTCGAGCTGCTCGAGGCGCATCAGCCCGATGTCGTGGCGCTGCAGGAGACGAAGTGCACCCCGGAGAACTTCCCGCTCGCCGAGCTCGACGAGGGGGGCTATGAGGTGGTCCACCACTCCGGCGGGCAGTGGGCGGGGGTCGCATTGCTCGTCCGGCGCCCGCTGGCGCCGGACCTTGCACTGCTGGGCCTCCCCGGTGATGAGGTGCCCACCGAGGCGCGCTGGTGCGAGGCGACCGTCTCGGGCATGCGCTTCGTCAGCACCTACGTGCCCAACGGGCGCACGCTCGAGAGCCCCGAGTTCCCGCGCAAGCTCGCGTTCCTGGAGGCCGCGGCCAAGCGGGCCGCGGCCATCCGTGAGGAGAACCAGAGCATGGTGATCGCCGGCGATTTCAACGTCGCCCCCGACGATCCCGACGTCTACGACCCCGAGGTCTACATCGAGACGACCCACACCAGCAGGCCCGAGCGCGGGGCGCTTGCGGCGGTGCAGGAGGGCGGCGGGCTGATCGACGCCTATCGCCACGTGCACCCCGAGGAGGCGCAGTTCACGTGGTGGGACTACCGCGCCGGCAACTTCCACAAGAACCTGGGGATGCGGATCGACCTCGTGCTGGTCAGTGAGAGCCTCGGCGAGGGGCTGATGGGCGCCGGTATCGATCGCGATTTCCGCAAGGGCTTCAAGCCCTCAGACCACGCGCCGTTACTGGTGTGGTTGGGATTGGGGTAGCCTCGGGTGGTGGCCGATGGCTCCGAACTGACGCGGCCCGTTTCGGAGAACTTCCGCACGGTGCTGGGGCGTCTGCCGACCGGGGTCGTCGTCGTCACCGGCGGAGACCGGGAGCAGCCGAGCGCGCTGGTGGTCGGCTCGTTCATGTCGGTCTCGCTACAGCCGCCGCTGGTGGCGGTCAGCCCCGCCAAGACGTCCACCAGCTGGCCGGCGATCGAGGCCGGCGGCCAGTTCTGCGCCAACGTGCTCGGCGAGGGCCAGGAGGACCTGGCCAAGCGCTTCGCGCAGACCGGCGGCAACAAGTTCGACGGAGTCAGCTGGGCAGCGGCGCCGGCCACGGGCTCACCGCTGCTGGAGGGCGTCGCGGCCTGGATCGATTGCCGCATCTACAAGCGCTACGAGGCCGGGGATCACTGGCTCGTGCTGGGCGAGGTGCTCGAGCTGAGCGGTCTGCGAGAGAGCGGTGCGCTGGTCTTCCACAGCGGCGTGATCCGCCCGCTCAGCTGAGGGAGAGTGATAGGCCTACGCTTCTTCGGAAACGTTCACACGCGCGGCCGATGATCTAAAGCAATGGCACAGATCCTGGTTGTGGATGACGAGCCCGCGGTCCGCCGGGCGCTCGAGCGGGCGTTGCGGCTCGACAAGTACGACGTCGAACTCGCGATCGACGGCGAGGAGGCGCTCGACCGCCTCGCGGAGCGGCCCGTGGATGCCGTGATTCTCGACGTGATGATGCCGGGGGTCGACGGGCTCGAGGTCTGCCGCCGCATGCGCGCCGCCGGCGACCGTACCCCGGTGCTGATGCTGACCGCGCGCGACGCGATCGACGATCGTGTGCTGGGGCTCGACGTCGGCGCCGATGACTACCTGGTCAAGCCCTTTGCGCTGCGCGAGCTGCAGGCGCGCCTGCGGGCGCTGCTGCGCCGTACCGGCGACGAGGACGACGCCGCCGAGACGCTGCGCTTCGGCGAGCTGGTGCTCGATCCGGTCGCGCACGAGGTGCACCGCGGCGAGCGCCTGGTCGAGCTCTCAAAGACCGAGTTCCTGCTGCTCGAGCTATTCATGAAGCACCCGCGCCAGGTGCTGACCCGCTCGACCATCTTCGAGAACGTCTGGGGCTATGACTTCGGCCCCACCTCCAACGCCCTCGGCGTCTACATCGGCTACCTGCGCCGCAAGACCGAGGAGGGTGGCGAGCCGCGCCTGCTGCACACCGTGCGTGGTATCGGATACGTCCTGCGAGACTGAACGTCAGTCGTGCTGCTGCGCAGAAAGATCAGCATCATCGCCGCCGCGAGCGTGGCGATCGCCGTCGCGATCGCCGTGCTCGCGAGCTACTTCATCGTGCGCGGAAAACTGGTCGGTCAGGTAGATAACGAGCTGACTGCTCAGGCACAACAGATCCAGGACTTTGGCGATCACGCGCTCGGTCCTCGCGCCACGCTGCCGGGTAACTCCGCCAACGGCGGTGCCAACGCGCCCTATGTCCAGTTCGTGAACGCGAACGGGAACAGGTACCTCGATCAGGGGAACCTGCATCTACCCGCCGGCCCAACGATTCGCGCGATCGCGGCCCGGAAATCCAGCAGTCTCCTGCAGACGGTCACGGTCGACGGCTCTCAGCTGCGGATGTTCGTCTTCCACTGGAGCGCTCGGAACAACACCACCGGCTACACATTCCCGATCGCGGTGCAGCTGGCGCGTCCGCTGGGGCCGGTGCTCAGCATCCTCAGGAGCCTGCGTCTGATCCTCACGTTGCTGTTCCTCGCGGTCGTGGCGCTGGCGGCCTTGCTCGCGAGGATGGCGACCCGCCGCGTGATGCGGCCGCTCGGGGAGGTCACGGCGACCGCCAAGGTGATCGGTGAGACGGACGACCTCAGCCGGCGGATCACGGTGCGCGAGGCGGACGAGGTCGGCCAGCTGGCAACGCGCTTCAATGAGATGCTGGAGCGGCTCGAGACCTCACGCGCGCAGCTCGATGCCTCGGTCACTTCCCAGCGCCAGCTCGTCGCCGACGCCTCGCATGAGCTGCGTACGCCCGTCACCAGCCTGCGCACCAATATCGAGGTGCTGCTCTCGGGCGCCGAGCTCGATGAGGAGGACCGCACACGGCTGCTGACCGACGTCGTCGAGCAGAGCGAGGAACTCTCGAACCTGGTCTCGGACCTGATCGAGGTGGCGCGCGGCGACACCCCGCCGACCAACGTCGAGGAGATCCGCCTTGACCACCTCGCCGAGGACGCGCTCGATCGCGCGCGCCGCAATGCCCCGCAAAGCGACTTCCGCGAGCACCTCTCCCCGGTCACGTTGCGCGGTAGCTCCGATCGCCTGATGCGAGCGATCAACAACCTGCTCGACAACGCCGCCCTGCACGCGGGTCATGGCGGCCCGATCGAGGTGACCGTCGACGGCAGCGGCCTGGCCGTGCGCGACCACGGCGACGGCATCGCCGAGACCGACCTCCCCTACGTCTTCGATCGCTTCTACCGCGGTGCCAACTCGCGCGCGCAGCAGGGCAGCGGCCTCGGCCTCGCGATCGTCAGCCAGGTCGCGGCTCAGCACGGTGGCAGCGCCACCGTCGCCAACGCGCCCGACGGCGGCGCCGTCTTCACGCTGCAGCTGCCGACCGGCGCCGGCGAGCGGGCTGAAGACCCCGGGCCCGCGGACGGCGAGCAACCGACACGCCTCTGGTCGAGGCGTTCCGGGCGCGACCCGCAGCCGCCCTCAGCGGTGCCCGATGACCCGGGCGTGCCGAGCGATACGGAAGTGTCGGCGTAGCAGCAGGAAGCAGACCCCGAAGATCGGGATCACGGGCACAAGCAAGAGGATCCGCTGGTTCGGCACGCCGATCACCAGCGCGTAGAGCGCCTCGACGATCACCGCCGGCATCAGCGCCAGCAGCGTCGTGTGCGAGCGGAAGCCCGAGAAGTGCTCGCGGGCGCTGACCTCGGTCACCCCCAGCCCCATCACGATGATCCCGAGCTCGAGCGCCGAGCCGCCGTGGTTGAAGAGGCTCACGATCAGGCAGACGAGGCCGGCGAAGATCGCGAACTCCGACACCGGAACGCCGCCGAAGATCCCCGGTGGGCGCTCACCGACGGTACCGAGCACCCGGCCCGCCTGGCGGCTGGCGCTCTGGGCGCGGCGCTCGCGTGCGACACGCGCGTCGCGGCGATTCGACGCGACCGCTCTCGGAGCGCCGCCGCGGGCCTTGCGCGCTCGCCGTGTCGAACCCTGAGCCACTCTACTCGGACTCGTCGCCGAAGCCCTCGGGGAGCGTCGGCAACTCGACGGCGGCGCTGGCGGCCGCCTCGTTCTCCTGCTTGATCTCCAGCCACAGCTCCTCGCGGTAGATAGAGACCTCGCGTGGCGCCTCGATGCCCAGGCGCACGGTGGCGCCTCGAACCTCGAGCACCTCGATCACCACTTCGCCGCCGACGATCACTCGTTCACCGGCTCGACGCGTCACTCGGAGCATGCGTGGAAGCTTAGAGTCTGGAGCGACGGAGACGCGCGGCTGCGCGCCGCGTTGCAGCCGGGCGCACCGGCAGACAGCTCAGCGGCCGGCTTCAGGCCGCGGCGGCTGTGGTCGCGCCCGGAGGCAGCACCGGGAACAGCGGCGTCTTCACGGCGGCCTTGGCACTCTGGTTGATCACCTGATGGCCGTTGCCATCGCGGATCAGGATCGGCGCCTTGAGGTTCACGGTGATCTCGCTGGCGACACTGGAGGCGGTGACCGTCACGTAGACGTCGGCCGGCCTGCCGTCGTCGAAGCCGAGCACGCCCGCGTCGCTGTCGGTCAGCTCAACCTCGAAGTCCCGGAAGAAGCGGTGCGGGTTCGCGACCGGCAGCGCGACCGCCGCGTTGTCGAGCGACTGCAGCCACAGGAATGGGCTCTTTGCATCGGTGCTGAGCAGCGCGTAGCGGCTGCCGCCGAGGCCGATGAGGCCGTCCGGGAAGTCGATGATGCTGTCGACGATGACATCGACAGAACCGAACCGTGAGGTCTCGTAGGTTTCGGTCGGCGCTTCGTGAGCGTGGTCGGCGGCGGCGCCGCGCGTGAATACGGATGTAGCGTTCATCCCTGGAGGAAGTTGAGCAACGAGGTTTGAATGATGTCAGCGGCCGACTGCAATGCTGCCTGATATCCGGCCTGTTCGGTTGAAAAGGTCACGGTGGCCTTGGCCATGTCAGTGTCCTGCACGTTGCCGGCGTCCGTCTGTGCAGAGGTGCTGAGGGCCGTCAGCCGAGTCGAGGCCATCTGCAGGCTGTCCTGGGTGGCCCCCACGCTGGCCTGGACACCCTCCAGCGAGCTGATGTTGGTGTCGAGATTCGTGAGCTGGTTCTCGAGGTCGGCCTGCGTGCCGCCATTGGTCCCGGTCATGTCGTTGTAGATCGTGCGTAGGGTCGATAGCAACCCGCCCGTCCCAGGCTGGCCCGGTGTGGCGTTCGCGACAAACGCGCCGCCGGACCCCTGGCCATCGCCGAGCACGCCGTAGAGGTTGAAGTTGACCTGGCTCTGCGTGCTGGGTCCGATCGAGTAGTTGATCGAATTGGTGTTGCCGTTGAAGGAGTCCTCGCCTGCGGGGTCCGCCGCCGTCGCGGTTGGGCTCCAGGGCTCGGTGCTCACGTCGTCACCGGAGAAGATGAATGAGCCGTCGTACTCGGCGTTGGCCGACTGCTTGATCTGCGCCATGTACTGCAGGACCTCCTGCCCGATGTCATTCAGATCGGTGCTGCTCATCGTGCCGTTGGCGCCCTCGACCACCAGGCTGCGGATGCTCTGCGTGGTCTGTGCGATCGACTGAAGGCTGGTCGAGGCGCTCTCCACCCACGCGGTCCCCTGCGAGACGTTCGACTGGTAGGCGCTGTAGGCGCTCACCTGCCCGTTGAGCGAGATCGCGAGCGCGGCGCCGTAGGGGTTATCCGAGGGCTGGTTGATCTGAAAGCCCGTCGACAACTGCTCCTGCGTGTTGCTCAGCTGCGTCAGGTCCGACTCGATGTTGGCGATGGTCGTGTTGCCAACCATCGCCGATGTGATCCGCTCTGTCATGACTCAATCGCCTCCTTACTGTCCGACGGTCGACATCAGTGAGTTCATCATCGTGCTGAACGCGTTCATGACCTTCGCCGATGCCTGATAGGACTGCTGTTCGGTTATCAGGTTCGACATCTCCTGCGAGAGGTCGACACCCTCGACGCTGGTGCGCTGATTGGTGATCTGCGTCGCCAGCGCGGCCTGTGTGGTGGCCTGCGTGTTGGCGCCCTGCGCGAGCGAGCCGACCTCCTGCACGAACGCCTGGTAGGCGGTGTCGGCGATGCCGCCGGCGTTGGCGGCCTCGTCGAGCGCAACGTCGTTGTCGCTCGCGTTGCCGGCGGGCGTGGCCGTCGCCAGGCTCGAGACCTGCACGTTGGTGGTGCCCTGCGTGTTGGTTGGGCTCGAGGAGGACACGATCTGTGGCGTGATGCCGGCCCTGGCGGCGCTCTGCAGGCTCGAAGAGACCTGCAGGGTGGCGGCCGTGATCGAGGTGGTGCCGGTGCCGCTGGCGTCGGTGAAGAAGGGGGCGTTGAGCGTCACCGTGCCCGAGCCACCGGACACCGCGGGCTGGTTGACCTCGTTGGCGAGGTCCGAGGCCACCTTGTCGAGCGAGGCCGTGATCGTGCCGATCGTGCCCGCCTGAGTGGCCGCGACGGGCGCCGAGTAGCTGGTCATGCCGGAGGCGAAGGTCGGGCTGCCGAGGTTGCCGAAGCCGGACGCCGAGTAACCGGCCAGGCCGATCATCGAGCCGAGCTGACCGCCGACGGTGTTGGCCAGCGAGGCCGCGCTGGTACCGCCGCCGGCCGCGCTGCCGTACTGCGCCTGGAAGGCCGCCGCCCAGCCGGTACCGGTGGCGGGAGCGCCGGGGCTATAGCTGCCGAAGTTGTCGCCGGGAGGCACGGGGCCGCCGGGAGCCTGGCCCACCGGATCGTTGACCAGCGCGGTGCCGGTGACGCCACCGAAGTAGACGTTGACGGAGCCGTCGGTGTTGTTCTGCACGGTCACGCTGCCGAGCGAGGAGAGGCTGTCGAGGGCCGCGTTGCGCTGATCGATCAGGTCGTTGGGGCTCTGGCCGGCGGCCTGGGCCTGCACGATCGAGGAGTTCAGCGAGGCGATGTTGTAGGCGGCATTGAAAACCCTGCCGCCCGATGCGCCGGCGGCCGTCGGGCCCTCCATCGTCGCCATGTACTGCGCGTTGATCTGCCCCATCACCGACGAGGTGTTGGTCGGATCCAGCGGGTTGCCGGGATCGGGGCCGTTGAGCTCGTCGCTGAGCGAGTTGAAGGAGTCGGCGACCGTCTGCCCCTGCTGCACCACGGCCTGCTGGGCGGCGGCGCTGTTGGGGTTGTCGGCGAGTTCGTTCCAGTCGCTCCAGAAGCTCGAGAGCTGCGCGCTGAGGCCCTGTGTGGAGGGCTCGTCGAGCGCGGTCTGGATCTGCTGCATGAAGGTCTGGGTGGTTGTGGCGCCGCTGCTGGCGGCGCTGGTCTGGCGCCAGGCCGCATCGAGGTACGGGTCACCGGAGTTGCTGATGCCGGTCGCGTTGACGCCCTCGCCGAGCTGCATCGCGCCACCGGCGGACGAGCCGGCGATGTTCAGCGACGGCGCCTCGACCGTGTTGACGGTCTGTTCCTCATAGCCGGGGGTGTTGGCGTTGGTGATGTTCTGGCCGGTGGTGTCCAGCTCCTCCTGGGCGGCCTCGACGCCGCTCAGTGCCGTGTTCAGAGTCAGGAAGCTCGAGATGTACATCGCTGCCTATGCCTGGAGGTCGAACACCGGACGGTGCATGAGTGGCTTGCGGCGGCCCTGCTCTCCACCCGCGTCGTAACCGCCGGCGTTGCCGGCGAGGCGCAGCAGATGGTCGAGGAACGCCAGTTCCTGCTGCATCAGCGCGCGGTTGGTGGTGTGCTCGCGCTGGATCTCGAGCAGCATCCCGCGCAGCTCGGCGGTGCGGCTGCGGGCGATCTCGGCCGAGTCCTCGTCCATCAGGTTGGCGAGCATCGCGATGCTGACGTCACTGGCGCTGACGTGCAGCTGCGCGCCGGCGCGGGCGAGCAGCTGCAGGCGCTCGGCCTCGATCACCTCGCGGCGGTGCATCTCGGTCTGCAGTGAGGTGGCCAGGTTGACGACCTGCGGCACCGCGCGCTGGCGGATCGCCGTGGCCTGCTCGAGCACGATCGAGAGCATCCGGCGGGCCGAGTCCAGCTGCGTCGCCAGGTGCAGGAGCACATCGCGGGTCAGGTGCATGTCGACCTGGTGGGCCTCGACCTGCTCACTGCCGATCATGTTCTCCGCGGTCGCGCTCATCAGCTCTTCACCTGCTTGGCCGTCGAGCTCTGCGAGAGCAGCGCCGGGTCGAGTTCCTGGGCGAAGCTCGCGGCCATGCCGAGGCCGCCATCATCCATGATGCTCGAGGTCAGCGCCTGTGGGATCATGCTCTGGTAGGCGCTGGCGCCGCCGAGCATGCTGCTCCCCGAGGAGGAGCCGTCGGTGCCGTCCGTCGAATCACTCGAGGAGCCGTCGCCGGTGCCGCCGAACATCGTCTTCGACATCTGCTGGCTGAGCTCGTTGACGAGCATGCTCTCAAAGGCGAGGCCCTCGCTGTAGGCCTTCATCGCTTTGCTGCCGCCGCCCCGGATGTTTGCCGGGACGGTGGCGACGTTGAGGTTCGGGATGCCGGCGTTCTGGCCGATCGTGCCGAGGGTGATGTCCGCGGAGCTGCTCATCACTTCAGCGTCGCCGCGATCTGGCCGAGCTGGGCTTCCATCTGCACCGCGCGGCTGCCCATGTTGTATGCCTGCTGAGCGGTCATCATCTGCGAGATCTCGGTGTTGAGGTCGACGTTCGACTGCTCCAGGTAACCCTGTTGCATGGTTACGCCCCTGGCGGCCTGGGCGGGGCCGCTGGCGGTGGTAACGGTGTATACGCTGTTGCCCTGGGGCAGCAGCTTGTCCGGGGCGCTGACCTGCACGATCTTGATCTGGCCGAGCTTCTGGTTGGCGACGCTGACGGTGCCGTCGGAGGAGATCGAAACCTGCGAGGGCTGGGTGCCCTTCGGCAGCGTCAGCGGCGGGACGAGCTCCATCCCGAGGTTGGTCGTGAGCTGACCGCGCGAGTTGAGCTGGAAGGAGCCGTTGCGGGTCAGTCCGGTCGAGCCGTCGGGCTGGCGCACCTGGAAGTATCCGGGACCATGCAGCGCAAGGTCGAGCGGATTGCCCGTCTGCTGCAGCGAGCCCTGCGCCTGGCTGAAACCGAGCGTACTGTCACCCGCACCGGCCCCGACCAGCGCGTTCGAGGGCGCGTCGTTGTCGGTCGTGTAGAGCAGATCGTGGAAGCCAAGGATCTGTGCCTGGTAGCCGGGCGTGTTCTCATTGGAGATGTTGTTGGAGACCGCGCTGAGCTGCTGCTGCGCGGCTTCCATGCCGGCGCCGGCTGAGTAGAGACCCTCGAGCATCAGGGCACCTGCGCCACGCTTTGGGCGCTCTCCTGCATCGTCTGGCTGATCGTGCCGATCGTCGTCTGACCGGCCGTGTAGGCGTTCAGTGCCGACTCCATCTGGACCATCTCCTGGATCGGGTCGATACCAGAGCCCTCGAGCTGGCCCGAGTAGAGCTGGCCGCTGGCACGCCCGCCCGCGGCGGCACCGGAGAAGTTGTTGTTGCCCAGCTGCGTGGGCTTGGTGACATTGAACACGCCGAGCGCGCTGGTCGGCACGGTGCCGGCCGCGCCGACGGCAATCGGCGCCCCGGTCTGTGACAGCACATCGTCACCGTACTGGTCGATCAGCTGGCCTTTGTCGCTGACGCTGAATTGGCCGTTGCGCGTGTACTGCGTTCCGTTGGCGGTCTTCACGGCAAAGAAGCCCGCGCCCTGGATCGCGAAGTCAAGCGGACGCCCGGTCTGCTGCATGGGGCCCTGCGCAAGGTCCGTCTGTCCCTTGCCGATGTTGACGCCGGTTGCGATGGAGCCGATCGTCTGGCCGTTGGCGGAGTTCTGCAGCAGCAGCGAGCCGAAGCTCTGCTGCACGGCAGATGACGCCTTGAAGCCAGGCGTGGACGCGTTCGCCAGATCGTTGGAGATCTGGTCCTCCTGTACCTGCTCAGCGAGCATTCCCGCCGAAGCAATGTTCAGCCCAAGATCCATCGTCCTCTCTTGATCGGCTGCCGCCGGGAATCCTTGAGCACTTTCCACTCCTTGTCAGACTGCAGTGATGCAACCGCTCGCCGTTGACGTGTCGCTGCTGCGGACCGTCCTGGCCACCGAGGTCAGGCTCGCGATCGGCCGCGAGCTGATGGCGCGGGTCGCCTCGGTGACCGCCGCAGGCCGCGGTGTCGTGAGCCTCGCGGGCGTGCTGCTCGAGGCCGAACTGCCCGCCGGCGTGCACGCCGGCGACGAACTTCACCTGCAGGTCCGCGAGCTGACGCCCGACAAGGTCGTGCTGCAGATCCGCGACGATGCGCAGCTGCCGCCCGCGGCCGCGGAGGCGCCGCGCATCGCCCTGCCGGGCGGTGGCTTCGTGAAGGTGACCGAGAGGGATGCTCGCGGGCGGGCGGGACCTGACCGCGCGAGCGACCAGGCTCACACCGTGACGGTGCGCTACGACGCCCCCACCCTGGGCCAGGTCGACCTCCACTTCACGCTCAGCGCAGGCGCGCTGGCGCTGACGGTCGCCGTCGCGCCGGGGGCGTTTGGGAGCACCGACGACCACGCCGGCCAGCTGCAGGCGACGCTGAGCGACGCGACCGAGCGGCCGGCGACGGTCACGGTCGTCGCGCGACGCGAGCCGGTGGATGTGTTCGCATGAGTGGCGAGCACGAACCGCCCAAGCAGGCGGCGGCGCTGTCCTACGAGGCCGGGCAGACCGCCCCGCGCGTGGTCGCCTCGGGCCGCGGCCAGATCGCCGAGCGGATCATCGCCGCCGCGCAGGAGGCGGGCGTGCCGGTCAAGTCCGACCCGGCGCTGGCGCGCGCGCTCGCCGCACTTGACCTCGGTGAGGAGGTTCCGGAGGCGATGTACCGCGCCGTCGCCGAGGCGCTGGCGTGGGCCTACAAGCTCGACGCGCAGCAGGCCGACCGGCACAGCGGGAGGTGAAGCTAGGCAGGATGGCCAGCGGGCCATCCCGACCTACATCAAGCGACTTCCTCGAAGAGCTGCTCGTCCTCGGCCAGCAGCTCGCGCAGGCGTTTGCGCAGCTGGCTGTGGATCTGGCAGACGCGGCTCTCGGTCACGCCGAGGGCGTCGCCGATCTCGCGCAGCGTCATGTTGTGCAGGTAGAGGCGCACGGCGACTTGACGTTCGCGCTCGGGTAGCTGCTCGAAGGCGAGGCGGAAGCGCTCCTTGGCGTGGTCGCGCATCGCGCGCTGCTCGGGATCGAACTCGGCGTCGTGGCTGGAGAGTGTGTCGATCCGCTCGATCGTCGTGTCGTCGTCACCGAGCACCAGTACGTTGAGCGAGCCGACGTCGGAGCGATGGATGTCGCCGAGCCACCTGTCGAGCTCGGTCGTGCTCAGCTGCACCGAGTCGGCGAGCTCCTCCTTCGAGGGAGCACGCCCGTACAGCGCGATGAACTTCTCACGGGCACGGGCGATGTCGCGCTCCCAGCGGCGTAGCGAACGCGGCGCCCAGTCATTGCGCCGCAGCTCGTCGAGCACGGCGCCGTGGATGCGAGTCCAGGAGAACTGCTCGAGCGTGGCGCCCTTGGAGGGGTCGTAGCGCTCAATCGAGCGCATCAGCGCCTCGAGGCCGCAGGAGACGAAGTCCTCGACGTCGCACCGCGCGGGGATCTCCCGTGCCTTGCGGTAGACGATGTACTTCACCATCGGTGCGAGCGTGAGCACCAGACGGTCGCGCAGACCGGGATCGCCGGTTGCGTGGTAGTTCTCCCAAAGCTGTTGGACGGACTCGCTGCTGGCCCGCTCACTTCTTACTCGCGTCACTGTGACTCCTGGCACGTCCGCAAAGATTCCTCAGGCTGCCGGCAATTCCTCCTACCGGCTGCGGGTTCATCGGCCGTTGCATGCAGCCTCTGGAGGGGTGCGCTTCATCAGAGGTCCCGATTTACCGTGTCCTGGGTCTTTGGAAGGCGTAATTGAGGCCTCACAAAGCCTGCTTTTGCAGGGATCCTGCGGAAAGGCCGCAGATTTGACTCGGCGGCCCCACAGCATTGGCATGCAGCCCGCGTTTGGAGCGCTCCGGTGGCCGTTGTGTCGAAACGACAGGGATCAAGGATCTCAGCGGCCCTGCCGATCATGGGATTGCCCAACTAGATCAAGGATCTGCGCGAATGGCCCTTCGCCTTACCAAGACTTCCCTGCCCGCCGCCGCGAGCCTGTCGGACGCCGAGGCGGCGCAGCAGCTCTACCACGCCGAGAACCAGCAGGTTCAGGCCTTCATCAGCCGCGCCGCGAGCCACATCGCCGCGGGTGATCTGAACGCGTACGTCCAGCTGTTCTCCGACGCTGCCGAATTCGAGAACCCCAGCCGCGCCTACCAGGTGCGCAAGCTGCTGCTCGAGCGCGGACTCGCCTCGCTGCAGACCGTCAGCGAGAAGCGTGCGACCGAGCTGCTGCTGGCGATGGCGCGCGGCGCGATCAACGTGCTCGAGCTCGATCCGGCCGAGCCGGTGCTGCTGAACTACGCCGGCGTGATCATGTACGAGCTGTGGGCGCTCGACGGCGCCAAGGCGCTATTCCAGGCGGCCAAGCGCCTCGACCCCGAGCTCCCTCACCTCGATCGCAACCTCGAGGAGATCTCAAAGCGTGGTCGCTCGGGTGCGCACAAGAAACTCGTCTTCCATCCGGTGCTGGCCGAGCTCTCAAAGCGCGCCCGCCGGGTCGCGGGTCGCGCCAAGCCGGCCGAGGGTCAGCGGTTGAGCCTGGTGATGATCGTGCGCGACGAGGAGGAGATGCTCCCGCGCACGCTCGAGGCCGTGAAGGGCGCGGTCGATGAGATCATCATCGTCGACACCGGCTCCGCCGACGCGACGATCGAGATCGCCAAGTCGTTCGGCGCGACCGTGATCGAACGCGAGTGGACGGGCAACTTCAGCGATGCCCGCAACGCATCGCTGGAGGCGGCCACCGGGGACTGGTTCATCTACCTCGACGCCGACGAGGTGCTCGTCGCCGAGGACGTCGACAAGCTGCGGGCCCTGACAGGTCAGACCTGGCGCGAGGCCTTCTTCCTGCACGAGACCAACTTCACCGGCGACGAGGGCAACGGCGTCTCGGTCGTGCACAGCGCGCTGCGCATGTTCCGCAACCGCCCCAACTATCGCTTCAGCGGCCGCCTGCACGAGCAGATCGCCTTGCATCTTCCAGCCTACCTGCCCGAGCGCAGGGCGCAGTCACCGGTGCGCATCAACCACTACGGCTACCTCGGCGTCGTGCGCGAGTCCAAGGACAAGGCGCGCCGCAACCTCGATCTGCTGCTGGCGCAACAGCGGGAGACCCCGGCCGAGGCGCTGAACGCCTTCTTCTATTACAACATCGGCTCCGAGTACTTCGCCTCGGCAGAGGTCGACAAGGCGGTCGAGCAGTTCGAGATCGCCATGACCAAGCTCGAATCCGGCAACCTCTTCTGGCACGAGTACGCGCCGTCGCTGGTGCTGCGCTCGGTCAAGGCGCTGCGGGCCGCCAGCCGCTTCGAGGAGGCGCTGAAGCGCTCGGAGCTCGGGCTTGTGCACTTCCCCGGCTTCACCGACCTCGTCTACGAGCAGGGCATGTCGAGCCTCGGGCTCGAACGTGCGCAGGACGCCACGCGGTACATGGAGCAGGCGATCGAGATGGGAGACGCGCCGGCCAGGTACACCGCCACGGTCGGCGCCGGCACCTTCCTGCCGCGGACGATCCTCGCCACCACGTACCTCAACCGCGGTCAATGGGATCAGGCGCTCGAGCTGCTGCGCTGGTGCGTCGAGAGCCACCCGGAGCACATCGGCACGATCTATCCGTACGCGACGGCGCTGCTGAAGTCAGGCAGTGACGCGGCGGAGGTGGTCGCGCTGGTCGAAGGGTCCGTCCCGAAGCTCCCGGCCGCCGGGCGTTTCATGCTCGGCACAGCGCTGTTTGAGCAGGGCCACGCCGCGGCCGCCGAGGCGCAGTTCCGCAAGGTGATCGAGAAGCAGCCGCACGGTTGGGCCGCGCGGGCGGCACTGGTCGAGTCGCTCATGTTTCAGCGGCGCTACGCCGAGGCGGCGGCCGAGGCGGAGAACGTCTCCGAGGAGGACGGCGCCGCCGTTGTGGTCGTGCGCAGCGAGCTGTTCGCCCGTCTGCTGGCCGGTGATCAGGCCGGCGCCGAGCTTGCGCTCGAGAAGGCCGAGCGCGTCGGCCTGCCGCGCAGCGAGCGCGGTCTCTACGCCAGCTGGCTCGCCCAGCAGCGCGGCCGCACCGAGCCGGCGCCGCCGGCGGCTGGCCTCTCGCTGCTGTCGCTGATGCTCGAGTCGCTGCTGCGTGTACAGGACTTCGAGAACTTCGAGTCCCTGCTGCCACTGCTCGAGCGGGTTCCGGTGGCCGAGCGCGAACGTCGTGAGCTGCTCGCCCAGATGTATCTGCGTCGCGGCTATCTGCGCTCCGCGGGCCGCGAATGGATGGCCGTCGCGCAGCAGCGCCCGGATGTCCGCGCGCTGGTCGGTCTCGCGCAGGTGGCGCTCGGCAACGGCCAGCCGGAGACGGCCGAGTCATTCGCCGCAGAGGCCCTTACGCTGGAGCCGCACAATGAGCCCGCCCGCAGGCTGCGGGAGCTCGCCGGCGAGCGCGCGGGGACGGCGCCCGTGCCGGTCACCGCCTGAGTGGTCCCCGTCGCAATGCTTGCGAGAGCGTCCAGTGCGGTTCCTCCGGGCTCAAGGTTTCCGGCGCGGTTGACGATCATGAGCGTTGAAGCCGTGGGCTGTTGAAGCCCTGGGCTGCGATCGGCATTGGCCATCCGGAACTGCACAAGGAGTGCGAATCCCATGATTCTCAAGAACCATCTGCCGCCGTCACCCCCGCACGAGGTCCAGCTCACGACCGAAGCTGCCTCCGGGGCCTACGACGCGCTGAGCGACGCCCTCCAACTCGCCGGCGGCGGCGACCCCAGGTAAGCCGAGAGGAGTCGCGCGATGTCAAGTTCAAGCGTTTCCGGTTCCACGAGCTCCAGCTCGGGGATCATCACTCCGACCACGATCAGCGGCTCGGGCGGCCTCACCTCCAGCTCGACGCTGACCAACAACGGTGCCGGCGGGCAGCTGCAGATCACCGGCCTTGCGTCCGGGATCAACACCAATCAGCTGATTCAGGCGGAGCTCGCGGTGAAGGAGCTCCCGCTGACGAACATGCAGGACACGATCACGTCGCTGAACGAGCAGAACACGCAGCTGAGTGACATGCAGACCCTGTTGCAATCGGTCTCCTTCGACGCCCTCGACCTCAGCATGCCGTCTCTCTTCTTCCAGTCGCAGACGGTCACCTCGAGCGACACGAGCCTGGTCACCGCCGCACCGACCAAGAACATCGGCGCCGTGATCGGTTCCAGCACGGTGTCCGTCGCGGCGCTCGCGAGCGCGTCGCACGCGACCTTTGCCTACACGGCGCCCACCAGTGGAGGCGACACGCTCACAATCGGCAACGACCAGGGCACACAGCAGGTGACCGTCACCACCGGCGAGAGCAACACCAATATCGCCAACGACATCAACGGCGACAACAACGGCATCGCGTACGCGACCGTGCTCAGCAACGGCCAGCTGGTGATCTCCTCGCGCACGACCGGCGACGGCAGCAGCACCGGCACCGGGGATGGCAACCCGATCACGCTCAGCTCGGCAAATTCGGGCGCGATCACGGCGACGAGCTCGCAGGCGGGTGTGGACTCCGAGGTCTACGTCAACGGCTCCACCACCCCCAGCTACTCGCAGAACGACACGCTCACGGATGCGGTCCCGGGTGTCACGCTCACGCTCATCGGCGTCACCCCCGCCAATGCCCCGGTCACGATCACGACGGGCGCGCCGGCCGACAACACCAAGTCGATCGTCACCGCGGTGCAGCAGTTCGTCAACGATTACAACAACGCCATCGCGGGCATCCAGTCGGCGATCAATACGGCACCCGCAAGCGAGAGCAACTCGTCTGCCGCGAGCGCGTACAGCGGCTCGCTGTTCGGCGATCCACAGCTCGAGAGCATGATCAGCAACATCCGTGCCGCGATGGATGCCACGGACTCGAGCCTGACTTCGGGCTACCAGTCGATGGCCGAGCTCGGCATCTCCACCGGCGCCTCGAACGGGTCCGCCAACGCGAATTCCAACGCCGGCATCCTGACGGTCAACACGGACACGCTGACGGCCGCGATCGAGGCCAACCCGAGCGCCGTCCAGGCAGCGCTCGCCTCCTGGTCGAGCCAGTTGCAGACCACGGTCAACCAGTCATCGGGGCCCTTCGGCTCGCTGCAGTCGCGCATCAGCGGCAACAACACCGAGATCACGAGCCTCAACAGCCAGCTGTCGACCGAGCAGGAGATGTACAACAACGAGGAGAAGGCGCTCGAGCAGCAGTGGGCCAAGGTTGAGGCGACGCTCTCCCAGCTCGACAACCAGAAGACCTCGCTGACATCGTTCGCCGGGTCTCTCGCGTCGTCGTCCTCCTCGTCGAAGGGCTAGCAGGCGCCCCGTCGGACGACGGGGCTGAAAGCTGCGGCAAATCGCGCGGCTCCGTCGGGGAAAATTTCACGACGGAGCCTAAAGCGCCGGGGCGAAATGCCGAATAGATACGTAGAAGCTCATGGCCACGAACTACACCGCCCCACGTGACCAATACCAGCGCTCCGCGGTCCTGACGGCAAGCCAGGGACAGCTGATCGTGATGCTCTACGACGGCGCCAACCGCTTCCTCGCGCAGGCCGGCATCGCGATGAGCGAGCGCCAGGTCGAGGCGGCCCACAGCAAGCTGCGCCGCGCCGAGATGATCATCGGCCATCTGCAGGCGTCTCTCGACTACGACCGCGGCGGCGAGATCGCGGCGCGACTCTCGGCCATCTACACCTTCTGCCAGCGCCACCTGAACCAGGCTCGCATCAACGCCGATCCCGAGGCGATCGAGCAGGTCCGCGCACTACTCGGCACCCTGCGCGACGCGTGGTCGCAGATCGCAACCACGTGACGGACCGCAACGACGTGACCGGTTCCGACCACGCGACGGTCGCCGCGCAGCAGGCCCCCTTTCACACCCTCATCAAGATGATCGAGCGTGAGCTCGAGCTGGTCGATCAGGAGCGGCTCGAGGAGCTGCACGCCGCAGTCGCCCAGACCGGTGCCTTCATGGCGACCCTGCCTTCCCCGGCGCCGGAGTCCGCGGTGCCGCTGGCGCTACGCGCAGATGCACTTCGTGGGCGCGTGACGATCGAGACGCAGCGCCTCAAGGAGCGCGTCGCCCGCTCGCGCACGACCCTGCGACGAGCCCGTAAGATCGCCCGCCGCTACAGCGCCCCGCGCGACAATCGCATCTCGACCTCGGCCTGAGCTCGACTGGCCGCGCGGCCGGGGCGCGACCGCGCGCGAGCGAGCCCCAACGGCCCGCGACCGACGCCCGCGACGCACCAGCCTTTGCTCAAGGCACGAGGCTCTTTAGCCGACAAATAGCGTAATGCGCCTGATCTCCCTGGCCCGAGCCGACGACGGGTCTGAACTCGGAAGAGATGTCCTGATTGGACGGCCCGACGGGGTTCCTCTTCTGCGGGCCGGCGTGACCCTCACTCCGCGCTACCGCGAGCTGCTGCTGCGCGCCGGGATTTCAGCCATCTACGTCGAGGATGCGGTCAGCGATGGCATCACCGTGGAGCCGATCATCGACGACGCCACCCGCGCCGTCGCCACCCGCGCCGTGTCCGGTGCCTTCACGACCGCGCGCGACGCCCTCAGTCGCGGCCGCCGCCTGGCTCCCGAGGCGGTGCGGGAGCTACAGGACGTGGTCGCCCGGATCCTCGAGCAGATCGAATCCTCGGGTGGCGCCGCCCTCGCGCTGGCCGACCTCTCCTCGGCCGACGGATACACCTTCCAGCACTCGATCGACGTGACCGCCCTCGGCCTGCTGATCGGCTTCCGCTACTTCACCGACCATGGTTGGACAGACTTTCGCGGCGAGGTCCGCTTCGACGAGCTCGAGGACCGGCTCTCGATCCTCGGACTCGGCCTGCTGCTGCACGACATCGGCAAGCTGGCGATCCCGCTCGGCATCCTCAACAAGCCCGGCAAGCTGACCCCGGAGGAGTGGGAGATCATGAAGACCCACCCACGCGCCGGCGTCGACATTCTCGATGGCAGCCGCTGGAGCCCGCTGGTCAAGGCCGTGGTCCTGCGCCATCACGAGCGCTGGAACGGCTCGGGCTACCCCGACGGCAAGGCCGGCAACGAGATCCATCAGATGGCGCGCATCGCAGCCGTGGCCGACGTCTACGACGCGATCACGTCCGAGCGCCTCTACGCCCCCGCCCGCCCCGCCCACGTGGGCGTGCGCGAGATCATCAACGGCAGGGGCACGCTGTTCGAGCCCGCCGTGGTCGACGCCTTCCTGCGCGTCGTCGCCCCCTTCCCGGCCGGCACCGAGGTCGAACTCGTGGACGGCCGCAAGGGGATCGTCGCCAGCGTTCCGGACGAGGCCCTCGACCGCCCGACCGTGCGCCTGCTCGGGCCCGACGGCACCGCCCAGGAGGACGTCTCGCTGCTTGCGGACCAGAGCCTCGGTGTCAGGGACTGGGAGCACCTCCCGGTCCGCACCAACCCGTTGCTCGCCTAGTAAGCCGAGCTAGCCCGCTCCGCCACTCCCCCGGCTCGGCCCGGCGAGCGAGTTCGCGTCAGATTTACGGGATTTTGCGGCGGCTTCCTGACAATGCAGCGACACGGCCCGTGCCAAACGTCAACTTCCTGGTTCAACCCTCAAGGTTCCCGGCAGAACGCCGATAACCGGATTGATCGCCACGGTGCGCGATCTTGGATGAAGAGCCCAAGGAGGGCTAAAAATCACGTACCTCTGAGGTACCGCATGTCCCTCCTTGACAACACTCAGCTCGCGCTCGAGTCCGCCATGAGCGGCTCCATGCTCCGTCAGTCGGTCCTGGCCAACGACCTGGCCAACGCCAACACGCCCGGCTTCAAGCCCGAGGACGTCAACTTCCAGCAGACGCTGGCGAGCGCGATCTCCGGCGGTCAGTCCCCGACGTCGGTCTCCTACTCCCCCTACACCGAGAACGTCACGACGGCCCAGGACGGCAACGGTGTCGAC